>CAUFAM010000020.1 GCA_959022875.1 uncultured Oscillospiraceae bacterium
CACCGTGGCCAACGTTCCGCCCCAGGGCGGCCGGAAGCACCCCCACCAGGAGTTCATTCAGATCGACACCCGAAATATCCTGTTCATCTGCGGCGGTGCCTTTGACGGTATCGACAAGATCATCGAGCACCGTCTGGACAAGCGTTCTCTGGGCTTCGGGGCGGAGATCCAGAGCCGCAAGGAGCGCAATGTGGGCGAACTGATGAAGGAAATCCAGCCCCAGGATCTGCTGAAGTTCGGCATTATCCCGGAGCTGGTGGGCCGCCTGCCGGTGGTCACCACGCTGGAGTCTCTGGACCGGGATCAGATGGTTCAGATTCTTACTGAGCCCAAGAACGCCCTGGTCAAGCAGTATCAGAAGCTGTTGGATTATGACCAGGTGGAGCTGGAGTTCACCCAGGATGCCCTGAAGGCGATTGCGGACCGGGCGGTGGAGCGGGGCATTGGTGCCCGTGGCCTTCGTGCGGTGCTGGAGGACATCATGACCAAGGTCATGTACGATGTACCCTCCGATCCCACCATTGTGAAGGCGACCATCACCGCTGCCTGTGCCAAGGGCGAAGGTGAGCCCGAGCTGGAGCGCAACCCCAACCGCACCCAGCGTCCCAAGCTGGGCAAGGCCAGCGTCCAGGTGGACCGGGGGATGGGATTGCCCGGATCCAGCGCCAGCTGAGAATGTCCATATAAGCGCCCCGCGGACTCCCCCAACGGCGGGGCCCGGGGCGCTGTGCGTTTATATGTACCCCTGAGAGGAAGTGATCGATTATGAGCAAAGAATGGGAAGTGCTCCATACCACAACTATGCCCGTCATCGCCCTGCGTGGGCTGACGGTCTTTCCCAACGTATTGATCCATTTTGAGGTATCCCGGGACATCTCCATCAAAGCCCTGGAACTTGCCATGAGTGCAGGCAGCCCGGTCTTTCTGGTGGGCCAGAAGGACATCGGCGTCGAGCAGCCGGAGCTGGGGGATCTCTATCAGGTGGGCACCATTGCCAACATCCGCCAGATCCTCCGTATGCCCGGGGACAATGTGCGGGTGATGGTGGAGGGTCAGAGCCGGGGCCGTATGATCCAGATGCTGCGCACTGAGCCCAATCTGGAAGCGGAGGTCCAGGAGATCCCCGTCCAAGAGGTTTCTGCACGCAGCTCGGCCAAGACCGAGGCCCTCATGCGCGCCACCTATGACCTGTTCCAGCAGTATGCCGATCTGGCTCCCAAGCTGTCTCCCGACCTTCTGATCCATGTACTGGCCAGCCAGGATCCCGGCCACATTGCCGACTACATCGCCCAGAATATCCCCATGCGCAACAGCGATAAGCAGGCCATCTTGGAGGAACTGCGTCCCAACAAGCGCCTGGAAAAGCTCCATAAGCTGCTGGAGCGGGAAGTGGAAATCCTGGCGCTAGACAACGAGATCCAGAATAAGGCCCGGGAACAGATGGCCGAGCATCAGCGGGACTACTTCCTGCGGGAGCAGATGAAGGCCATCCAGAGCGAACTGGGGGAGGGCGAGGGCGCCGACGAGATCGAGGAATACCGCCAGAAGATTGCCAAGGCAGACCTTCCCGACCAGGTGCGGGAGAAGCTTACTAAGGAGCTGGGCCGCCTGGCCAAGCAGTCTTACGGTTCCTCCGAGGGGACCGTTCTGCGCAACTATCTGGACGTATGCCTGGAGCTTCCCTGGGGGATCAAGACCAAGGAGAAGATCAGCGTTGCCGCAGTGCGAAAAGCCCTTGACCAGGACCACTATGGCCTGGAGAAGGTGAAAGAGCGCATTTTGGAGTTTGTGGCCGTCAAGCAGCTGGCTCCGGAGCTGAAGGGACAAGTGATCTGTCTGGTTGGCCCTCCGGGTGTGGGTAAGACCTCCATTGCCATGTCCATGGCCCGGGCTATGAACCGGAAGCTGGCCCGCCTTTCCTTGGGCGGCGTCAGCGATGAGGCGGAGATCCGGGGCCACCGGAAGACCTATGTGGGGGCCATGCCCGGACGGATTATCTCTGCCATTAACCAGTGCGGCAGCTGCAATCCCCTGATGCTGCTGGACGAAATTGATAAGCTGGGCCATGACCACCGGGGTGACCCGGCCTCCGCGCTGCTGGAGGTGTTGGACGGGGAGCAGAACGGAACCTTCCGGGACAATTTCCTGGAGCTGCCCTTTGACCTGTCCGAGGTCATGTTCATTACCACCGCCAACAGCCTGGATACTATCCCCCGGCCCCTGCTGGACCGGATGGAGGTCATCGAGCTGGGCAGCTACACCGACGAGGAAAAGGTGCAGATTGCCAAGCGCCACCTGCTGCCCAAGGAACTGAAGCGTCACGGCCTGACAAAGGCGCAGCTGAAGGTGTCCGACGGGGCCTTGCGGGAGATCATCTCCGCCTATACCCGGGAATCCGGTGTGCGTGTGCTGGAGCGGCGGCTGGCCGCACTGTGCCGGAAGGCCGCTATGAAGGTAGTTACCGGTGATGGAAAGGCAATCCGCATCACAGAAAAAGACCTGGAAGAGTACCTGGGCATCCCCCGTTACCACCCCGAACGCCAGGCTCTGGAAGAGCGGGTGGGCGTGGTCAACGGCCTTGCCTGGACCAGCGTGGGCGGTGAGCTGCTTGAGGTTGAGGTCAACGTGATCCCCGGCTCGGGCAAGGTGGAGCTCACCGGCAACCTGGGCGATGTGATGAAGGAGTCGGCCCACGCTGCCCTCAGCTACATTCGCAGCCAGTCGGAGCGCCTTGGCATCCCCACTGATTTTTATAAGGAAAAGGACATCCATGTCCACTTCCCGGAGGGGGCTGTCCCCAAGGACGGCCCCTCCGCCGGTATCGCCATCACCACCGCCATGGTCTCCGCCCTTACCGGGAGGCCGGTACGCCGGGGCATTGCCATGACCGGCGAGGTGACCCTTCGGGGCCGGGTGCTGCCCATCGGCGGTCTGAAGGAAAAGACCATGGCCGCCTTCCGAAACGGAATCAAGACCGTGATCATCCCCGCTGACAACGAGAAGGATCTGGAGGAAATCGACCAGACGGTAAGAAAAGCCCTCCAGTTTGTTGTGGTGGAGCGGGCCGATCAGGTGCTTTCCACCGCTCTGAACCGGCCTGCGGAAGTTGTGGAGCTGCCCAGCCAAGAGCAGACGCAGGCGCCTGTTACCATTCCGGCCGCCCCCATGAAGGGCCGGGATACCCGGCGGCCCCGGCCGTAAGGAGGGAAAACGATGGCTGTAAATGTACAGAAAGCGGAATTTGTTCTCTCTGCCGTGTCGCCCAAGAACTTCCTAAAGGATGGGCTGCCCCAGGTAGCCTTTGCAGGGCGGTCCAATGTGGGCAAGTCCTCGGTCATCAACCGGCTGTTGAACCGGAAGAATTTTGCCCGGGTGGGCGCCGCGCCCGGCAAGACCATACACATCAACTATTTTAAGATTGATGGCGCCTTCTATCTGGTGGACCTGCCCGGCTACGGCTATGCCAAGGTTTCCAAGGCAGAGCGGGACCGGTGGGGCAAGCTGATGGAGGACTACTTCGCCCGGCCCGATCTGCTGACCCTGGGGGTCATGATCGTGGATTCCCGGCACAAGCCCACGGCGGATGACTGCACCATGGCCCAGTGGTTCCGGGACACCGGCTGCCCCCTCATTGTGGTGGCCAACAAGCTGGACAAGCTGAAAAAGAGCGAGATCGAGCCCAATCTTCAGCTTGTTCGGGAGACCCTGGAACTGGACGAAAACGCCGTGCTCATTCCCTTCTCGGCCGAGAAGGGGACAGGGCGGGACGAATTGCTCCGGGCGATTTTGTCAGGCATACAGGCATAAGAAATCCCCGGCTCCGTTTTCAATACGGAGCCGGGGATTTTGATTGATGCGACCGATCCCAAGGGATGATAAAACAATGGCTGGGAACCGCCGGCAAGGAGAGAGGCAAAGATTTTACGCGGACACCAGGAAATCGTCCCAATATAATTCATACCAGCGAAATTCGGGCGTTTCCTCCGTTTTGCCTAACAGGAAATAGCGCAGATACCGCCCTTCGTCTAGCTGAGGGCCTGCCTCCAGCATGGCCTGGGAGTAGGTCCAGTCCAGATCAACCTGAACAATGGCGTATTCGGTCAGCGAAAACTGGTCAATCCGTTCTAGGATGTCTTCTTTGATATAATCCGCGGCAAAGTCCAGATCCTCAGGGGTAAGGGTATTTAAAGCGTGTATGGTGATACTGGTCATATATTTTCCGTTTTCAAAATTTTCCTCTTCATTTTGATTGGAGATTTGGAGGTATTCGTTGTCGCCCAGCAGAGTTTTCTTGGAAGAAAAGTCGGCTGACATTTCATAATAATAGCTCTGATAGACCAGGTATTCCAGTTCGTTTTCAATGCTGTCTTCCATGATCAGGGTGCGGTCATCAAATTGAAGGGATGGCTCCAAATTTAGATCCAAGGTGGGAAGGGCGGAGACATCGGTATAGTGGGAGATGAGAAGATCCTCGTCCAGAGAAGCGGCGGAGGACTGCCCGGCGGTGTCAGACGCCGAACCTGAGGTGTCAGAGGGGGCTGAGGAGGCGGAAGAAGAGGCGGTATTCTGGGCACAGCCTGCGAGAACAGAGGCCGAGAACGCCAAGGCTAAGGCAAAACGGAGCGCTTTCATGACATAACCTCCTGTCAAGTGCGTTTCATCAGAGCTTTAATTCCAGGATTATCGTATCAAAGAAACACGATGTGTTCAAGGAAAAAGCGGTTACAATAGGTAACAGAAGAATCACAAGTAACGATGGGATAGGTTGAGATTGGAGCAGAAGAAGGGGCTGGATTACGGAGAGAAGCGTTTCTTTTCCTTGTGTTTTTACGGCTAAACTGGTATAATACTCTGAACTCATTTTGCCTGGAAGGAGGCCTGCTTTGTGGAAACGCCCATTTACCACCTGGAAGGGGTGGTAAAGGCCAAAGAAGAAAATCTGGAAGATTTTGTAGGCCCTCTGGATTTGATTTTGCACCTTCTGAGCAAAAATAAGATGGAGATTAAGGACATCCAGATTTCCCTGCTTCTAGACCAATATCTGGACTGGATGAACAAGCGGAAAGAGCTGGATCTGGAGGTGGCCAGTGAATTTGTCACCATGGCCTCCCATCTCATCTACATTAAGACCAGAATGCTCCTCTCCATCCATGACGAGGAGGCCATGAGCGAAATGGAACAGCTCATTGCCACTCTGGAAGCTCATCAGCGCAACGAAAATTACCTGAAAATTAAGGCGGTGATCCCAGACATGGACAGCCGCTTTCAAATTGGCCGGGACTATCTGGCCAAAGTCCCCGAGTCCATTCAGCCGGACAAGGTCTACCGCTATGTCCACAACAAAGAGGATCTGCTAAGAGCCATGACCGCGGTGCTCAGCCGCTCTGACAACAAGCTTCCGCCCCCTATGGCGGCCTTTCAGGGCATCGTAGGCCGGGAGCCCTACCCGGTGGCCGACAAGGCCGGCGAGATCCTCCAGCGGCTTGTGCGCTTTGGCGTTACCCGGTTCCGGGCTCTGTTCAAAGGAAACCGCAGCCGTTCGGAGGTGGTGGCCACCTTCCTGGCAGTGCTGGAGCTGTGCAAGGCCCACCGGCTGCGCCTGGCGGGGACGGAGGAGGACTGCACCGTCACCTGTACCCAGGACGAGGGAGCGGAGGAAGTTAAGTTTACCGCCGACAGCGAGTAAGGAGGCAGCTCATTGGAACTGAAAGAGTTGGAATCTGCCCTGGAAGGGGTTCTGTTTGCCGCCGGTGAGCCGGTGGCAGTGGAGCGGCTGTGCCTGGGGCTGGAGGTGGACCGCCCCACCCTGGACGCGGTGGCCCAGCGCCTGATGGACAAGTATAGCTATGACCGCCGGGGCATCCGCCTGCTGAAGCTGGACACCAGCTATCAGCTGTGCTCCGCCCCGGAATACGCCCCCTATATTCGCAAAACCCTGGAAAGCCGCAAGCCCGCCAGACTCTCCCAGCCTGCCCTGGAGGTGCTGGCCATCATCGCCTACTACCAGCCGGTGACCCGGGCCTATGTGGATCAGGTGCGTGGGGTGGACAGCTCCTACACCGTGGGATTGCTGCTGGAGCGGGAGCTCATTGAAGAGGCGGGGCGTCTGGCGGTGCCCGGACGGCCCATGCAGTTTCGTACCACAAAGAATTTCCTACGTTCCTTTGGCCTATCCAGTCTGGAGGAGCTGCCGGAACTGCCCAATTCCTCCCAGGAGGGCAGCCAGATGACCCTGGAGCTGGAAAACAGCCTGGCCCGTCTAAGACAGGCCGAGCAGCAGGGTGAGGAGGGACCGGAGGATCCGGTCGAAGCACCTTGACCGGCCTTTTGATCCTGGCTGTCGTTCTGGCGGTCCTGTTCCTGGTGGGACAAGTCAGAATTGGGCTGCGGGGAGAATATACCGCAGAAGGATTGGCGGCCTGGGCCCGTCTTGGGCCATTATCCTGGAAGCTCTGGCCAAGGGCGGCGAAGAAACCCTCGCCTGCCCGAACCAAACAAAAACAGACGCCGGACAAAGGGCCGGATAAAAAGAGCCCTTCCTTGTCCGGCGGAGCGCTGGACTACGCTCGGGAGCTGCTGCCTCTGGCACTGGAGGCGGCGGGACAGTTTCGCCAAAAGCTCCAGGTGAACCATCTGAAGCTGGTGCTGCGGGCAGGGGCCCATGATCCTGCCGACGCGGCCATGGTTTACGGCTATGCCAACGCCGCACTGGGAGCGCTGTGGCTTCCGCTGACGGAGGCGTTCCATGTGAAGGACGGCACCGCCCGGGTGGAGCTGGACTTTGAATCGGAGCATACGACGCTATATGCCTCGGGGACGATGTCCATCAAAGTGGCACAGGCCCTGTGGCTGGGACTTTACTTTGGCCTGAAGGGCCTGAGAAAGCTGGCCGCCGTCAAAAGACGGCACAGCACCAAAGAAACGGAAAGAAAGGCGGTCTGATTTATGGAAAATCAGGACAAGAAGAATCCCATCGGCCAGCTGCTGAAAGACACCATGGAGCAGGTGCGGGCCATGGCTGACGCCGACGTGATCGTAGGCACGCCCATCCAGGCGGAAGGGGTTACCCTCATTACAGTGTCCCGGATGTCCATTGGCGTGGGCGGCGGCGGCACAGAGTTTTCCACCAAGAAGCAGCAGATGGGCGGCGACAACGCCTTTGGCGGCGGCAGCGCCGCCAGTGCAAAGCTGGAGCCGGTGGCCTTTCTGGTGATCCGCGACGGGACGGTGAAAATGCTCCCCGTGGGCGGAGCGCCGGTAACCACCATGGACCGGGTGGTGGAGCTGGTGCCTGAGGTGGTGGATAAGGTCACGGACTTTATTCAGACTCAGAAGGAAAAAAAGACATTTGAGGAATAACGCCCCGTTTTCCGTCAAATTTTTCATGCCATAATTGGCCCGAAACGCAGCACACTAAAGCTTACCGATGAAACATGAGGTGAGGTTATGAAGCTGCGTATGTTGGCCGGGGTACTGGCTGCAATGTGTATATTGGAAAGCGTGCCTGGGACAGGTGCAGTGGGCACCAGCGCCCAGGCCGCCATTTTGATGGACGCGGACAGCGGCCGGGTTCTCTATGGGCAGGACATCCACGACCGCAGGCTCATTGCCAGCACTACCAAGCTGATGACGGCTCTGGTGGCCCTGGAATCGGGAATCCCCCTTTCCCGGGAAATTACTGTCCAGCCCCAGTGGGTTGGGGTGGAGGGCTCGTCCATCTACCTGCGGGAAGGGGAAACCCTTACCTTTGAGACACTGCTGTACGGAATGCTCCTGCGCTCAGGCAACGATGCCGCCCTGGCGGTGGCAGAGGTGTGCGCAGGCTCTGTGGAGGCCTTTGCACAGCGGATGAATGAGAAGGCCCGGGAGCTGGGGATGTCGGACAGCCATTTCGTCAATCCCAACGGCCTCAATGACGAGGAGCACTATTCCTCCGCCTACGATATGGCGTTGCTGGCCCGGGCCTGCCTGGAACAGGAGACGCTGGGGGAGATGGTGGCCACCAAGTCCATTGCTCTGGAGGGGCGCAGCTTCACCAACCACAATAAGCTTCTGTGGCAGTATGAAGGCTGCATTGGCCTGAAGACCGGATACACCGAAAAAGCGGGGCGCACCTTGGTATCGGCGGCCCAGCGGGATGGAATGACCCTCATCTGCGTTACCCTCTCCGACCCCAATGACTGGGCGGACCATACCGCCCTCTTTGACTGGGGCTTTTCCAACTATCGCCTGGAGACTGCCGCCCAAAAAGGTGACCAGGTGGGCTGGCTGAGCGTGGAAGGAAGCCTTGTGCCCATGTGCCCGCTGACGGTGGAGGAGGACTTGCAGGCAGCTCTGGGAGATGGAGAAGCGCCGGAGACAGAGCTTCTCCTAAATTCTGTTTCTTTGACTGCCCCGGTAGCCAAGGGAGAGACAGTAGGAGCGCTCATCTGCCGTCTGGGGGAGACGGAGCTGGCCAGAGTACCGGTGGTAACGGCCCAGGACATTGCCTGCAACCAGGAAGAGGACCGGAATTTCTTTGAAAAGATTTTGACGCGCATTTTGGCGCTGTAAGAGAACAAGAGAGGATGATTGGATGGAGGAACGGCTGCAAAAATTGATCTCGGCCTGTGGCCTGGCCTCCCGGCGCAAGGCAGAGGAGTGGATTACCGCCGGACTGGTGACGGTGAACGGAGAAAAGGCACACCTGGGGGACCGGGCGGACCTGGACCGGGATGAGATTTTGGTGAATGGCCGCCCCCTGCGGGCCGCCCAGGGGCAGGTCTATCTCATGCTTCATAAGCCCCGGGGCTATGTGACCACCCTCTCTGACGAAAAGGGACGCAAGACCGTAGCCCAGCTGGTTTCCGGCTGCGGCAGACGGGTATGGCCGGTGGGGCGGCTGGACTTGGATTCCGAGGGGCTGCTGATCCTGACCGATGACGGGGCGCTGACCCAGAGACTGCTCCATCCCAGCCATGAGGTGGAAAAGGAGTATCTGGTCTGGGTGACCGGGAATGTGGAAAAAGCTCTTCCCATTTTGTCCTCCCCCATGGAGCTGGATGGAGACCGGCTGGCCCCAGCCAAGGTGCGCCGGGGCAGAAGCAGCGGCGGAGTACACCAGCTGTCGGTTACCATTCATCAGGGGAAAAACCGCCAGGTGCGCCGGATGTGCGCCCAGGCGGGGCTGAGTGTACTGCGCCTGAAGCGGATTCGGGAGGGGGCGCTGCAGCTGGACCGGAGCCTGAAGCCCGGCCAGTGGCGGAATTTGACCCAGCAGGAAGTCCTCTCCTTGACCCGGGAGCCAGGGGAAGATCACGGAGAGGGATTTTTGCAGGAAAAATGAAATTCCTGCAAAAATCTCTTGCATTATTTCTGGGAACCGAGTATGATTAAAGAGACGGCCAAAATGCACATTTGGGTTTGTGTGAGAGAAAGACAGAAGCTGGCCGAGCCACAGGAAGAGATACATAGGAAGTGAATTAGGATGAATCGTGATATTCTTGCCGTCATCCAGGAGAATATACATACATTTTCCAAGGGACAGAAGAAGATTGCTAATTTTATTCTGGAATCTTATGACAAGGCTGCATTTATGACGGCCAGCCGTCTGGGCAAGAAGGTTGGAGTCAGCGAATCCACCGTCGTGCGCTTTGCGGCGGAGCTTGGTTACGACGGTTATCCGGATATGCAGAAGTCCCTGCAAAAAATGATCCGCAACCGCCTGACCTCTGTGCAGCGCATTGAGGTCACCAATGACCGCCTGGGTGACCAGGATCTGTTGTCCATGGTGCTTCAGTCAGACATCGAAAAGATCCGCATGACGCTGGAGGAGCTGGATCGGGAGAGCTTTGAAAAGGCAGTGGATGCCATTGTCCGCGCCAAGAAAATCTATATCATTGGTGTGCGTTCCTCCGCGGCCATTGCGGCCTTCCTGCACTTCTACTTTAATTTGATTTTTGAAAACGTCTGCCTGGTTTCCGCCAACACCGCCAGCGAGGTCTT
>CAUFAM010000021.1 GCA_959022875.1 uncultured Oscillospiraceae bacterium
GCCTCCTTCCGGGTCGGGGGAATTGGCGTTTTCCATGGTGCCGGGAGTGGGGCTGTACCCCTCCTGGGTCACCGAGTACCAAACGGGGGAGAGAAGGGAGAAGTCGACATCTGCATAATTCTCCGGCCCATCAAATACGCTGTGCTCCTCAAATAGCTCCTCCCAGGGATAGACAGGCTCCTGTTCCAGATCCTGGAGGGACACATAGTTTGCAGGAAAGCGGGAGAGAGGAATGCCCACAAGGGGGTTCAGAATGTCGTATGAATGGATGAAAAAACCAAAAATCAGCAGAACAGCGGAAATCAGGAACAGGCCTTTTTCCCGCAAAATGCTCTTTCGGGGGCCTGGAGAGGGGGGCGGCGGCAGCCCCTGGGACAGGGCGGCGTGGGCCTTCTTTAAGGTGAGGTAGTTCCGGTGCCAGTTCCGCCAGGCCAGAGCTGACATAACCAGGAAAAGCAGAATATACGGAGTGCTGGCATTCAGCAGGATCAGGGGCAGAACGGTAACGTGGTCGGGCTGGATATCGAATTTGCTTTCATAAAAGAACAGCGCCCAGAACACCAGAGCGGCCAAAATCCCGTAAATAACAAGGGTTCTCCGGCGCAAAACGGCCATCTGCTTTTTCAGCGGTTCCAGGGAGAAGCCCCGGCTCTCCCAGTCGGTGTAAAGCTCTATGGCATCTGGGTCAACGGCATAGAAGAGAAAGAAACCTCCAAAGGACAGCGCATAATTCCACCCGTATTGACGGCACAGCTCCAGCTGTTCAAATGAGGGGGTGACTTCCTTCCTCTCCCGAGCCGCCAGTCGGAATCGGGTGCCCGGAACGCCCAGGTGGTCAAAGGTTGCCCAGCTCCCCAGATGGGTGGGGAAGAGGCCCTGATTGGCCTGCTCCTCCAGCCAGGCCTCTAGGCCGGGAATGTCGTAGAGGGAGACAGGGATCAATTTTCGTACTAAACGCATAATGTTCCCTCCTTTATCGGATCATGGCCACGATGTCGTCCAGATGTTCCTTGAGGTTTCCATGGCCGGTATATTGGACCAGCACGACCTTGCCATCCAAAGCCGCTGCGGCAGTCTGGAAGAAAGTCCCCTCCCGGCGGGCCAAGGACAGATCGTCCGCCCCGGCTTCGGGGTACTGGGTAATGCTCCAGGTGCCCCCTTCCGACGGGTCGGCTCGCCACCAGATGTCCTCGTCCAGTTTCATAGAATGCTCCAGCTGTTCCTTGGCCAAGGGCTCTGCGAGAAAAGAAAGCGGTGCGGGCAGGTCATACCAGAAAATTTCCATCCGGTTCCAGGTTCCGTCCTCATCCCACTGGCCCGTCTGCACTACCTCCCAGCTGTTCCAGCACAGCAGATAGTGCTCCTGCCGGGCAAAGTTGGCGTAGTCCACATAACCGTCGCTGGCCATCGTATAGGGGGTGAACGTCTCTCCCTCCACCTGGGCGAGGGAGAGCAGGGGGAAGTCCTGGAGCTCGGAGAGCGACTGCAGCTTCCCGCCGGTGAGGGGGAGGATGTATTGCCCCAGGATCAGCGCGATCCACAGCAGGACAACCACGGTGAAATATGCCGGAGAACTCAGATTTCGCTTTGGGTAAGGAGCCCGGTGCTCCAGAGGGATGCCATCCTCCAGCTGCCGGAGAATAAGGCCCAGGTCCCGCTTCTGGACAAATACAGATGGGAGGCTCACCAGAAGACAGATACAAAGCAGCACCAGGGGAAGAGACACAGTGGTGATAAAATTGGTGATGGGGGTGCCGTGTTCAAAAAGCTGGACACCGGCACACCAAATGATGAGCAGTGTAAGCAGGGGAGTTGTGATGGTAGCGCGCCGGGCCTTTTTATAGAGCTTCTTCCACCGCTCCCCCTGGATGGCCGGGTCAGTATGTAGCTCGGGGGCATTTTCGTCCTGGGTGGAGAAAATAAGCATCTCCCGGTTGATGTCCCCCACACACTCCCAGCCGTACTCCTCGTAGAGCTCCAGCATGGCGGAGGGCAGGTCGTCATCCAGATAGCGGCGGCAGGGCTCGATCCGGTACCGGGTTTTCCGGGCCGGGCCGGGGGTGAAGGTGCAGAAGAGTGGGCGGTACTTTTTCAGGTACAGTCCCCGCAGGGCCATGTCCTGAAGCCAGCTCTCCACCCCCTGGATGTCGTAGTCAGACACAGGGGTGAGCTTATAGACGGATTTCATGGTGGAAGGCCTCCTTTCGGCCGGTTGGTGATCATCGATAGGTTCAGTTTGCCGCCTCCAGCCGCTCCAGAAGCAGGGAGAGGGCGGCGTCTGCGTCCAGCATGCCGGAGCAGTCCAGCACAAAAACCCGGTCATCTTTTTGGCCGATGTACACCACATGGGAGGTGTTACGGTCGGAAAATTGATAGGTGAAGCAGGTGAGGGCGTCCGGAGCGGAAGGAATCTCCTCCTCCTGGAGGGAGTCAAAGGCGTTGGTGTGATCGTGGAGGAACGGCGTATTCTCTTCCCAGTTTTTCCGGTATTGGTCCAGAGAGCGGCGGTGTTCCTCCACCCGTCCCTCATACACTAGCCGGGCCAGAGCGGGGGAGAGAGTGTGCACATGCTCCTGATAGAGCCGGGTGTCGCTTTGAGTTCCATCGACGTTCTGAACCATCCCGCCCTGGGCCACATTATATTGCTCCGGGGCCAGAGTGGACCAGGACAAGCTGTCGTAGTGGAGCAGTTCCTGGTTATTGTAGAGGCGAAGCGTTGTTTCGGAGGGAATCAGCTCTGCCAGCGTAACGTGGGGGAAGGCCCACTCCTCCGGCCACGACATCCGCCGGGAATCCGGGGACTTGAAGAACAGAATGTAGATAAACAGTACCACAGCCAGGAGCGCGGCAGTGCCTACAAGCAGCAAGCTGCGCGGTTCCGGGTAGGTTCTGCGCCCAGGGGCGGGCCATTCTCCCCGGCGCAGCGCGGCGCGTGTCCGGTAAACCCATGTAAAGATACCGATGTTTGTGATCACCACCGAAAGGGCGAGAACGGTCATCAGCAGATAAAGGGGAACTAGTGTGTCTGAGCGCAGGATTATGGACATCAAAAGGGAAGCGGGCCGGGTGAAGAGTATCACCCACTCGTCCCAGAAGGCCGATCCCAGCCAGAGGATCAGCAGAACAAATAGAAGCCATGTCCCGCGGACGGTCTTTTTCATGGCCAGGGCCATGCTGGAGGTGTCGTTATAGAGCTCCGGCGCCTGGGGATTGTCACAGCTGTATATGGCGTAAAGCTTTCCTGCCTTACCCTCATACCGCCAGCCCGCGTCCTGATAGCTGGCAATCCGGTTTTGCAGCTCCAGTTCCCCGATGAGATCCACCCCCGGGTCCAGGCGGTAGCGGGTGCGTCCCGCGTCCGGGTCGGTGCGGAAGGGGACACGGCCAATAAAGCTCCAGCCCGGCCAGCCGTTGAGGAGGTATCCGGCCTGGGCCTGCTCGTTGAGCCAGTGCTCGATCCCGGCAAAATCCCATATGTGGTAGGGCAGCCATTTTTTCACGATCATGTCCTTCGCCTCCTTTACAAGGCGTCAAAGATGGCGGCAAAGCGGGGGAGAGCGTCCAGAAGGTTCTGTTCTCCGTAGTAGTCGGCAAAGAGGACGGTGTTCCCCCGGCGCAGGATGAAGATTCCGCCGGGGAGGAAGGTGCGCGTCTCCCCGGTCAGCTCGCTGGTGTGCGTCCATGCCGGGCGGGGGGCATAGCGGATTTCATCCAGATCGTAGGCGGGCTCAAGGGTTTCGTAGTCTCCCGAGCCGTTAATGTACTGCCGGCTCCGTTCCCCGGCCCGCAGCTGGGCCAGAACCTCCAGGGGATAGCGGGTGATAGAAATTTCCAGGCGGGGCACGTCATTGGGACTCTGGTTTGAGCGGAAGCTTCCGCATTGCTGAAAATACCAGTGTTCCGGGGTCAACAAGGTCCCCTGATGGGAGATGTAGTCCATGCTATAGAAGCGGTCCTGGTGAAGGGGGAAATCTTCTCCTTCCAGGTCGGTGAGGGTGACAAAGCCTGAGCCCTCCAGGCCGTAGGGGCGGTAGTCCAGGCCGAAAAAGAGCTGTGCGGTGTTAAGGAGGACGGGCAGCAGAAGGAGCAGCCCCACGGCCAGCAGCCATCCTACTCCCCGGTGCCCTCGGGGCTTTGTGCGGCATGTGATGGCCTTTCGGTAGCGCAACAGATGGATGAGTCCCAACAGGTAGGACAGGTCTACGAAGAAAAAGCCCAGTGCTGCCAGCAGGAAGGGAATGGTATCGCCGTTGGACAAGGTTTCCACCGGAAAGTATTGAAACTCCACCCAGTCGATTTCCCAGGGTGCGCCTTGTCCATAAAGAGTGAGAAGCAGGAAATTTCCCAAAAGCAGAAGCAGCCCGCAGGCAAGCTTATAGCGGAAAAATTTCCCGAGGGCGTAGTCCAGGGTGTCCGGGTCGGTGTGGGCCTGGGCCTCCAGGTCGGAGGAGGCGTAGACATAGAAGCTGCTGCGGAACATGCCCCAATATTGCCATCCGGACTCTTCGTAAATGGCGTTGAGCTCCGGATTCTCGGTGATGGGCCCCTGGATGGGCTCCAGATGAACCTGAACCTGACCCGGTTCCACCCGGTCAAAACTGGCCAGAGGCCCCATGGTTCCGCTGAATCGAAGTCCGGCGGCGGCCAGCCGGGCCAACCAGCGCTCCAGACCGGGAATGTCGAAGCCGCCGAAGGGTATCACACGAACAGCGGTACGTTTCATGACAGCTCCTCCTCTCCGTCCAGCAAACAGGCGCGCAGCCGTTCCAGTTCCTCCCGGAAGGCGTCCCGGCCTTTGTCGGTAATGCGGTAGGTGCGCTTGCGTCCATCCACCTGGGTTTCCTCGATGAGCTTTTCCTCCTGGAATTTGGCCAGCAGGGTATAGAGGGTTCCGGGGCCGAGACGGACCCGTCCGGCGGTTTTTCGGGAGACAAAGTCGGTGATCTCTATGCCGCACATCTCTCCGTGAAGAAAGGACATCAATACATAGTACATGGGCTCTGTAAGCCCGCCCTTGTCCCGTCCCGGCATAGCGCTTCCCCCTTTCTCGAATCTCAATATCGTCTAACGATATTATAACATGAGATTAAATTAGAGGCAAGAGGGGGGCGGTGGTCGGCTCTTACAAAAACAGCCGGACATATTTATTCATTCCCACAAAATATGACGGGAAGCCCTATCCCGGTTTCGGCCCCTTTCGCTGGGAGAGGTTCCTATAATAGGGACTGCGGGACAGCCTGCCGGGTGTGTGGAGAAAGGGGAGAGGGATATGACAGTCATCTATGTGGACACGCTCTTTCTGCTCAACGCCATTGTGGACTATCTGCTCCTTCTGGCTGCGGCCCGGCTGGCAGGGGAACCTTTACGGCGGCTGCGCTTTGCCCTGGGGGCCGTGCTGGGCGGTTTTTATGCCGTTGCCATGTTTCTGCCGGGCCTGTCCTTTCTGGCCCACCCTCTGTGCCGGGCGGCCTCAGCGCTGTTGATGATGGTGGCGGCCTATGGAGGGAGCCGGCGGCTTCTTCGCCAGGGGATTTTGTTCGTGGCCCTTACCTGTGCCTTTGGAGGCGGAGTGGTGGCCATCGGGCTGATGGGAGGAACGGGCCTGTCTCTGGGGGGAGGAGTGTTCTATTCCTCCATGGACATGAAAATGGTGCTGCTGTCCGCAGCGGTGTGTTATCTGGTCATCACCTTAGTGTTTCGCCGTCTGGGCAGGCACACAGCCGCCGGCGGAGAGCTGGCCCAGGCGGTACTCCGTCTGGGGGAGCGGAGGGTTTCCTTTACCGCGCTGGTGGATACGGGAAATACCCTTACCGACCCAGTGTCGGGGCGTGGGGTTATGGTGGCCGAGGGAGAAGCAGCCCGGGATCTTTTTCCACGTGACCGCTGCCCCACAGCTGATGATCTGCGGGATCCCGCCGGGGCCCTGGAGCGGCTGGGAACGGGAATTTGGCGGGGGCGTTTTCGACTTTTGCCCTATCGCTCGGTGGGGGTGGACCGGGGGCTGCTGCTGGCGGTGCGGGCGGACAGCTTGGAAGTGGATGGCCGGGCCAGAGGGCCTGTGCTGGTGGCCCTGTCGCCAACCCCCGTGTCGGACGGGGGCGGATACCGAGCCCTGATTGGGCCAATGGAGGACATGGTATGAAAGGTAAAATGCTTTACATAAAAATCAAGGAAAATCTGGCCGCGTTCCTGACCAGGCTTGGCCTTCTCCAGCCGGGGAAGATCATGTACATCGGCGGCAGCGATACGCTGCCTGCCCCACTGAACCGGGCAGAGGAGGCGGAGCTGATTGCCCGGCTGGAGCAGGGGGATGCCCAGGCCCGGAACAAGCTCATTGAGCATAACCTGCGCCTGGTGGCCTACATTGCCCGGCGCTTTGAGAATACAGGGATCCACATTGAGGACCTCATTTCCATCGGTACCATAGGACTGATCAAGGCGGTGGGAACCTACCAGCCGGCCAAGAGCATTAAGCTGGCCACCTACGCCAGCCGGTGCATTGAAAATGAAATTCTCATGTACCTGAGAAAGACGGCCAATCAGAAAAGTGAGATGTCCTTTGACGAGCCGCTGAACACCGACTGGGATGGAAATGAGCTGCTGCTCAGCGATATTCTGGGAACCGACGAGGATCTGGTGGTTCAGCCTCTGGAGGCGGATGTAGACCGTCAGCTGCTCCGGCAGGCCCTGGAGCGGCTGGAAGAGCGGGAAAAGCACATCATTACCCTGCGCTTTGGACTGGACGGACGCAGGGAATGTACCCAGAAGGAGGTGGCCGATCTGCTGGGCATCTCCCAGTCCTATATTTCCCGCCTGGAGAAGCGGATTATTGCCAGGCTAAAAAAAGAAATTTTGCGAATGATGTAGAAACTATGGCCAAAATGGAAAAACCATGATATAATCCCCCGGGCATTTAGAGGGATGCCCAACGAACTGAACCATACGAAGAGAGAGAAAGAGAGGAACCAAACGATGTATGATGCGTTTCTGAATCTGATCCTGGCGATCAGTGACGCGATGTACAGCTATATCCTGATCATCATGCTGCTGGGTGTGGGCTTGTACTTCACCCTGCGGGGAAGGCTCCTTCAGCTGCGCCTGCTGCCCGAGTCCATCCGGGTAGTGGGGGAGAAGACGGGAGATGAAAATTCCGTGTCCGCCTTCGAGGCCCTGATGGTGTCTACCGCCAGCCGCGTGGGCACCGGAAATATTGTGGGCGTGGCCAACGCCATTGCGGTGGGCGGCTATGGCGCGGTGTTCTGGATGTGGCTCATTGCCATTGTGGGCGGCGCTTCCGCTTTTGTGGAGAGCACCCTGGCCCAGATCTATAAGAAGAAGGACCCCAAGGGCGGCAGCTACGGCGGCCCCTCCTATTATATTGAAGCCGCCCTTCACAGCCGGGTGCTGGGTGTTATTTTTGCCGTGGTGCTCATCGCCACCTATGCCGGCGGCTTCAATATGGTGGCCTCCTTCAACCTCCTGGACAGCTTTACCAGCTACGCCTTCTATGAGCAGGCCGGCTATGTGACCCTGGGCGGCGGAACGTACAGCGTCGTCACCCTGGTGGGCGGCGGGGTGCTGGCCCTGCTGGTGGCCGTCTGTGTTCTGGGCGGCGGCAAGCGCATCGTCAAGGTCACCGGCGTGCTGGTGCCGGTGATGGGCGTTTTGTACATCCTCATGGCTCTGGTGGTCATGGTGCTGAACCTGAACATGATCCCCAGCGTGCTGGGACGGATTTTCCATGACGCCTTTGATTTCCAGGCTATCTTCGGCGGAGCGGTGGGCTTTGGCTCTTCCGCTATTATGCAGGGCATCAAGCGCGGCCTGTACTCCAATGAGGCCGGTGTGGGCTCCGCCCCCAACGCCGCCGCTGCGGCCAGCGTCTCCCATCCCGTCAAGCAGGGCCTGGTGCAGATGCTCTCCGTGTTCATTGACACTATTCTGGTGTGTACCGCCACTGCCATGATGTGCCTGAGCACCGGCGTTGACATCAGCAGCGGCCTGAACGGCGCTCCCCTGGTGCAGGCCTCCCTGGCCACCACCTTTGGCAGCGTTGGCCCCTACTTTATTACCTTTGCCCTGCTGCTGTTTGCCTTCACCACCTTGCTGGGCAACCTCTTCTATTGCGAGGGCTGTCTCAACTACATTGCCGGGCGCACCTTGCAGAACCGTACCCTCAATGTGTTCCGCATCATCGCCTGCGTGCTGGTGTTTGTGGGCGGTCAGCTGGAGTTTGGTCTGGTGTGGAACCTGGCCGACGTACTCATGGGCTGCATGGCCATCATTAACCTGCCGGTCATCGTCATTCTGGGCGGCACGGCCATGCGGGCGCTGCAGGATTACGCCCAGCAGCGCAAAGAGGGCAAGAACCCTGTGTTCAAGGCCTCGTCCATCGGTCTGAAGCAGAAAACTGATTTCTGGAATTAACTAATTTGCGGCCCCGGGGCACGGAGAAATCCGTGCCCCGGTTTATTTGTTTGAAGGGATTTTACCAGGGAAAAGAATTTGACAGCGGGGGAGGGATGGGGTAGAATAACAAGGTATTGTATGAAAGCCTGCCGCTAAGCAAGGCGGCAGTTGGCCCGGGGGGACGTTAGCTGGTCCGCGGCCCGGGAGACGGAGCGTAGAATGAAACGAAATGCGAAAGTATCCACGGCGGTGATCCGCCGTCTGCCCCGGTATTACCGGCACCTGTCTGAGCTTCAGCGTGCGGGTGTGGTGCGGATTTCCTCCAGTGCCCTGGGAAAATCCATGGGATTGACCGCTTCTCAGATCCGCCAGGACCTGTTCTGTTTTGGTGAGTTCGGCCAGCAGGGGTATGGCTATAAGGTGGACAGCCTGAAAGAGGAAATCGGAGAAATTTTGGGGATCAACCGGGGCCATACGGTGGTGGTCATGGGCACAGGCAACCTGGGCCGGGCCATTATCCAGAACTTCCAGTTTTCCAGCAACGGCTTTCAGCTGCTGGCCGCCTTTGACATCAATCCTCAGGTGGTGGGCACCGAGATTGCAGGGGTTCCCGTGTATCATGCCGATCAGCTGGAGGCCTTTGTTGCCGAGCATCCGGTGAGCGTAGGTATGCTCACCGTGTCCATTTCCGCAGCCCAAAGCGTATGTGACCGGCTGGTCAATGCGGGGGTGCGGGGGATCTGGAACTTTACCAACCATGAGCTTTCCATCAGCCAGGAAAATGTGGTGGTAGAGTCGGTGCATTTTTCCGACAGTCTGCTGACCCTGAGCTATCTGATCTCCCAGGGGGGAGAGGAACAGGCCGGGGAAACCAAGGAGGAGCTGACATGAAGAAACTTCTTCGGCCGCTGGCGCTGGCTGCGGCCTTTGTATTGCTGGCTGCCGGGTCTTATGCCGCGGTGTCAGGAGATGGGCCGGTGAGTCTGAGCTACCTGGTGGAAACCTTTATGCCCCAGGCCTTCCGGGCCGGAACTGAGGCGGCTTATGAGCAGCTGGAGGACACCTATGTATCGGCGAAATCCACCCTGGATACCGTTCACGGACAGGTGACCAGCGGCGGGGTGGTTTCCACGGGGCTGTACAGCGATACCCTTCAGCGCCGGGAGTGGTACAATGGGCAGCGGATTACCCTGGGTACCGGCAGCGGCGCGCTGCTGCTGGAGGGGTATGCCGCCGTTACCCATAACGGCGCGGTGGTGGACGTGACAGACGGTATAGAAGTGGTTTCGGGCGGGGCGCTGAGCGCCGGCCACCGCTACCTGGTGGGAGAGAACACCACGGCTACCATTACCATCCAGTCCGGCTACGCCGCCATGGGTGTGCAGGGCAGCTACACCGTAGAGGGGGGCAATGCCAATGCCGCGCCCTTCGTGGACGTGCAGCAGAGCGACTGGTACTATGAGCCGGTCAATTATGTGTACCAAAAGAAGCTCTTTTCCGGCATGAGTGAGCACACCTTCGGCC
>CAUFAM010000022.1 GCA_959022875.1 uncultured Oscillospiraceae bacterium
TCTGCTGGAGGCTTAATTTCCCAATATAAGAAAACCGCTGAAATCCTTTGATTTCAGCGGTTTTTTTGACGTTTGAAGATTCTTCCGTCGTGTTGTCTTTTTCTCATCCGATTTTAACGGTTCAGGGTTATACTTACGTCCCGGCGGCCAGCTTCGACAGCCGCTGCACATCAAGCAGAATAATGCGGTTCTGTTTGCGGGCAACGATCCCTTCCCTGGCCAAAAACTGAAACGCTTTTGTAACGGTAACACGGCTGATGTGAAGCAAATTTGCCACATCCTGATGGCTGAAGCGGATGGAAATTTCGATTCCTTCCTCATTTTCAATGCCGTATTCCTGGGTCATATCCAGAAGCACCTGTGAAATTCTCTGCAAGGCATCGGAGGCAGACTGGGCCAGAAGGCGGCTGACCAACAGAGAATTTTTTCGACATAAAATCTGCATAACAGCCTGATTCAGTTGTGCTGATTCCCGCAGCCTCTCATAAAATATAGGCAGTGAAATCGCATACACACTGGAATCCACAATGGAAAAAGCCGAGGTCATATGGGGAATATTCAGCAGACAGGAATGTTCCCCAAACAAGGCTCCCTGCTCTGCAATATAGAGCTGCTGCTCTGTTCCGGTCTGAGAATATGTAGTAATGCATATTCTCCCTTCTTTTACCACATACACGCTTTTCGGCGTATCTCCTTGATAAAAAATCGGCTGTTTTCGGCGCAGATGTACCAATGTTTGCCCAGTGGTCAAATCATTCAAAAGTTCAGATTCCAGACGAATCCACGGAGAAATTCCATCAAATTGCACAAAAATTCACCTCAGTCCTCTTGGAAAACACGATCCTTTCTTCGGTTATCAAATACTACGTTTCTGATTATAGGCAAACATTGGTTGTTTTAATATATTATCACACACAATCGACATAATAAAAGATATTTTTTAATATTGTTAATTTTAGCTAATTTTTTGCAATTTTCTCTCGTTCACTATGTGCATAAACTTTCAACTTGTAAAATAATTTACAGATTTAACGTGTAAAGTATGCTATTTTTACTTCATCACATTGGTTGGACAAAACACGATTCCACTACCAAGGTAAAATGCAAACTTTTGAAACAGGAGGAACACCAACATGTCTGTGGATTTTGAGGCAATCAGAAAGCGCGAGTGGCCCGTGTTGGAGACCATGACATTTCTGGACGCGGCCTGTGTCAGTTTCGCCCCTCAGCGTTCGGTTCAGGCGCTGAAGGATCTGGCCGACTTTTCCGCACGTCAGGATGAGGCCAATTCCAGCGCCCACCATATCGCCATGGACGCCAAGCGTCACAAGGCCTATGAAGAAGCCTGCAAGCTTTTGAACGCGGACCCGGAGGAAATCGCCCTGGTCGAGAGCACTTCCCACGGTCTGAACATTGCCGCCAACGGCATCGAACTGCAGGACGGCGATAACATCATCACCACCAATCTGGAGTTTATTCAGGTGGCCCTTCCCTGGTGCGTCATGCGCAAAGAGAAGAACATCGACATCCGGGTGGCAAAAACCGCTGACACCCGCTTCACAGCCCAGGACTTTGCAAAGCTGTGTGATGATCGCACCCGCCTGATCGTGCTGTCCACCGTAGAGTGGTGCAACGGCTGGCGAATGGATCTGAAGGAAATCGGTGATTTCTGCAAGTCCAGAGGTATTTTCCTGGTGGTGGATGCGGTTCAGGAGCTGGGCATCAACAAGCTGGATACCAAGCAGTTCCACGTGGACATTCTCACCGCCGGCGGACACAAGTGGCTCAACTCTCCCTTCGGCACCGGCGTGCTGTACATTAACAAGGAGACCCTGCCCAAGCTGAAGAGCGTGTACCACGGCTACCTGAACACCAAGGAGCCCCCCGAAGGCTGGGGCGGCTATTGGGAAAACCCCGCCGCCTCTTCCGTCAACGATTGGGAGTTTGATATGACCGCCCGGAAATTTGAAATCGGCGGCACCTCCAATTATCCCGGTGCCGTGGCTCTGGGTGAATCCCTGGCTCTGGTCAACGAGATCGGCATTGAAAACATCCAGGCTTATGTGCAAGAGCTGAGCGCATACTGTATGGAGCAGCTGGAGTCCATTGGAGCCACCATCATTACCCACAAGGATCCCGGACGCCGGGCCGGCATCGTCATTGCCCGAATCTACGAGGATCTGGACACCGAGCGGGCCATTCTGAGAAAGCTCCACGCCCAGAACATCTTTGTGGCTCACCGCTTTACCGATTATGTGGGCGGCTTCCGCATCTCCTGCCAGTACTTCAACAACCATCAGGACATTGACAACCTGACCGCTGCTCTGAAGAAGCTGATTGCAGAAGTAGGCCGCGCCCCCGACTATAAAAAGCCCTGGTAAAGGAGGATCATTCCATGGCAAAGCTGGATCTGACATCCAATATCACCTTTCTGTATTTTAACGACCTGCCCAAGGCCAAGGAATTCTTTTCCGAAACCCTGGGGCTGAGCGTAGCCTATGATCCCGGATGGGCCTGTGTCTACCGCCTGAAGGACAAATCCTTCCTGGGCGCAGTGGACAACGCCTCCGGCTCCATTCAGGTGGACTCCACCAGCAGCGTGCTCATCAGCCTTACGGTCAGCAACATTCATGAGGTGCACAAGGCTCTGGAAGGCGCCAAGGGCGTAGAGGGCCTGTCCCCCATTAAGCAGGTTAAGGACATGGCGCTGGAGTCGTTTTTCTTCACCGGCCCCGAGGGCTACCACTTTGAGGTGGAACAGTTTACTTCTGGCCAGTTGCAGGAGATCTTTTGAGGAGGTCGGCAAACATGTACGAAGAAAAGGTAAAAGAACTGGGCTTTGAGGTTCCTCAGGTCGCCGCTCCCGTGGCCAATTACGCACCCAGCGTGGTGGAAGACGGATGGATTTATATTTCCGGCCAGCTTCCCATGGTAGACGGCAAACTTGCTTATTCCGGCAAGCTGGGCCAGGATATGGATCTGGAGCAGGGCTACGCGGCCGCTCAGGTCTGCGCGCTGAACTGCCTGGGCGCCATCAAGCAGGCTCTGGGATCCTTGGACCGCATTGAGCGAATTGTAAAAATCAGCGGTTTTGTGAACAGCGCGCCTGACTTTACCGATCAGCCCAAGGTGGTAAACGGCGCCTCCGACCTGCTGGGAAAGGTTTTTGGCAGCTGTGGGGTACATGCCCGGAGCGCGGTGGGCGTGGCAGCCCTTCCTCTGGGCGCCTGCTGTGAGGTGGAAGTGATTGCAAAAATCAAGGCCTGATCAAGCGGCCCCCATCGGGGTCTTGATGTTCGAACATGCCGGCGACCGTATCATCGGGGACCCGGGCATGCCGGGAACCTTCCCCTTTCCCATTCGCTACGGGATGGTCCAGGGAAGCTACCGGGATCTCATCCATGGATCCCCCCAGGCGTGTGAACGTCTGTGCGCTGCGGCTCAGAGGCTAGAGCAGGAGGGCGTGGCGGCCATTGCGGGAGACTGCGGCCTGATGGCACTCTATCAATCGGCTCTGGCCCGGAGCGTAAGCGTTCCAATTATTTCCTCTAGCCTGGTTCTGCTTCCTCTGGCACAATGTTTAATCGGGGAGGACCGGAAAATCGGCATTATCACCGGGCATTCCCAGCTGCTCAGCCAGCAGCACCTGCTGGGGGCCAATGCCGATCTCTCCCGGCTGGCAATTCAAGGCATGGAGGATCAGCCCCATTTCCGCGAGGTGGTCCTGGAGGGGCGCTGCCCCCAGGATTATCAGCTGATGGCCCGGGATGTGCGCAACGCAGTGCGTCTTTTGCTGGAGCGGGATGAAACAATCGGCATCATTTTGTTGGAGTGCAGCAACCTGACTGCCTTTGCCGGAGAGGTTTCAAAGCATTTCCAGCTCCCCGTTCTGGATGTAAACCTGGCCATTCAAATGTTATATCTGGTAAGAAATCATACAGATTATCAAAACATAAAATTAGGAGGAATTGAACATGCGATTTCTGGAGTATGAGACTTGGCGTCTGAAGAAGGACATTGATCCCGCAGCTTACGATCAGATTATTCGGGATTGGTTCCAGTTCCTGAAGGACAACTATGAGGAGCTCTTCCCCGAGTGGGTCAGCGCCAAGTACTACCGTCAGACCGACCGGGAGGGCAATCCCACCGGCGTGTTTATCATGATGTTTGAGTACGATTCTCTGGAAGGCCATCACGCCTATAAGGAGCGCCGTAAGAATTGGGACGGTCCCTATGAGGCCTATAAGAAGGTGGATCCCTACCAGGAATTCTTTGATCTGGAGACCGTGACCACCGAGTACTGGCAGCCCCTTGAGACGGAGCAGTGGGCACAGTTCAAGTAACGTTAATTGCAGCCGCCAGGTTGTACGTATATAAAAAATTGGAGGAGGTACTACAATGAAAAAACTGATCTCGTTGCTTTTAGCCGCAGCAATGACCCTGTCTCTGGCCGCCTGTGGCGGGGGCAGCTCTACCAGCCAAGGTTCCACCGCAAGCGCCTCCGGGACCACCGTTAAGGATACCTTGATCATCGGCCACTACGGCGATACTCCCAATTTTGACACACACAACAATCTGAACGACAATGGCATGCGCATCAACCTGTCCATCTACGACCCCCTGGTGCGCATGGACAGCGAGACCTATGAAATTAACCCCTGCATCGCCGAGAGCTGGACCATTTCCGAGGACGGCACCGAGTATACCTTTAAAATTAAGTCCGGCGTAAAGTTCTCTGACGGCACAGACATGACCGTGGATGACGTGGTGTTCTCCCTCCAGCGCGGCATGGAGATGCCCATGGCCGTGCCCAGCTTCGCCCGTGTGGTGGGTGTGGAGAAAGTGGATGACAGCAACGTGAAGGTCACGCTGGACGGTCCCTATCCCGAGTTCCTGTTTGCCATGGCTCTGCCCACCGCCGGCATCCTCTCCAAAGCGGCCTTTGAGACCATGGGCGAAGAGGCCTATGCCCAGCGCCCTGTTACCACCGGCCCCTACTATGTGTCTGACTGGAAGGTTGGCGAGCAGGTCATTCTGAAGGCCAACGAGTACTACCACATGGGTGAGGTGCCCATCAAGAACGTGATCTACCAGGTCATCTCCGATGCCAACTCCGCCGTCCTCAGCCTGGAGTCCGGTGACATCGACGCCTATGTGGATGTGCAGCAGAGCAGCTTCAAGCGCATTGAGGAAAATGAGAATCTGGTCCTGCACAAGGGTCAGGCCTTCGGCATGAACTTCATCCAGCTCAACTGCTCCATCGCCCCCTTCGACAGCCTGGAGGCCAGACAGGCTATGGCCTATGCCACCGATAAGGAATCTATGCTGTACGGCATTATGGACGGCGACGGCACCATCGTGGATACCTTTGCCACTCCTGAGTACCTGGGCTACACCGATGATGTCACCAAGTACCCCTATGATCTGGAAAAGGCCAAGGAGCTTTTTGACAAGGCCGGCGTTGACGGCAGCACCCCCATTAAGATCATCCTCTATAACACCAAGGCTTCCAAGCTGGCCCAGGTCCTCCAGAATTCTCTGAAGGAAATCGGCATCAATGCGGAAATCAGCCAGCTGGAGCGTTCCGCCTTTGATGATGCCGCGGTTTCCGGAAGCGCCAACATCATCGTAGACGGCGGCACCTTCACCGCTCCCACTATTGACGAAGTGCTGTACACTGCGGTACACTCCTCCCAGATGGAAATCCGCAATTACAGCAAGTACAGCAATCCCAAGGTGGATGAACTGCTGGAGACTGCCCGTGTTACCCTGGACGAGAACGAGCGTGCTGAGATTTATCAGGAGCTCTTGATTCTGCTCAGCAACGAAGTTCCCATTATTCCCACCATTTGGAATACAAAAAACATCGCCGCTAACAAGGATCTCAAGGGTGTAACTTCCAATCCCTGGTCTTTCTACAATCTGTACGAATTCAGCTGGGAATAATCATTCCGGCAGGGCGATGGTACTCTAAGTACCATCGCCTATTTTAAAACAGACAGTTCTCGGCAGCCTAGCAACGGGGTGCCTTAGGAGGGACGCCTATATGTATAAATACATACTCAAGCGCTTGGCGCTGATGATACCAGTGATCATTGGTGTGTCGTTTGTCATCTTCACCATCATGAGTTTTATGCCCGGTAACCCCGCCAGACTGCTGCTGGGAGAAAAAGCCACTCCTGAAGCGATTGAACAGCTCAACGAGGAACTGGGACTCAATGATCCAATTCCCATCCGATACCTCAATTACATGGGGGATGCCCTGCACGGGGATTTCGGAACCTCTTACACCAGCAAACAGCCCGTGGTGGACGAGATTATTGCCCGCTTCCCCACCACTTTGAAGCTGGCTCTTCTGAGCGTGCTGTTTGCCACCATTATTGGCCTGCCGCTTGGCATTTTGTCGGCCGTAAAGCAGTACTCCTGGATTGATAACCTGACCACCGTACTGGGACTTGGTTTTATTTCCGTGCCGCCTTTCTGGCTGGGCCTTATGCTCATTATTTTGTTCTCTGCACAGCTGGGCTGGCTCCCCTCCTACGGATCGGATTCCTTCGCCTGCTTTATCCTTCCCGCCATTACCAGCTCGGCCTCTACCTTTGCCACGCTGCTGCGTATGACCCGCTCCACCATGCTGGAGGTCATTCGTCAGGACTATGTCACCACCGCCTACGCCAAGGGTGCCTCCAAGCGGCGCATCATCTTCCGCCACTGCCTTCCCAACGCCTTGATTCCTCTGATCACAGTGGTCCGTGTGAACTTCGGCGGAATGCTGGCCGGGTCGGTGATTACTGAGTCCGTGTTCGGTATGTCGGGCATTGGCAGCCTGCTCATTAACTCCATCCGCTCTCAGAACGTGCCCACCGTGATGGCATGTACCCTTCTTTTGGCCATTTTGTTCGGCCTTGTAAACCTGGCAGTCGACATCATCTATGCCTATGTGGATCCCCGCATCAAGGCCCAGTATCAGAAGTAAGGAGGTGGTATCATGGCAAGAAAATCTTTGGAAAACACCCACGCAATGCCTAAAAAGCGCTCTCAGCTTGGCATGATCTGGCATCAGCTGCTGAAAAACAAACTGGCGGTCTGCGGTCTGATCATTATTTTAGGTATTATTTTAGCCTCCCTTCTGGTGGGTCTGGTGGTGGACTATGATACCATCATTATTCACGACCTTATGAACAAAAATCAGGGTCCCAGCCTGCAGCACTGGTTTGGAACCGACAGCTACGGCCGCGACCTTCTGCTGCGCATTGTATACGGAGCCCGCATTTCCCTGTTTATCGGCTTTGTGTCGGTACTGGGCGCCATGGTGGCCGGCGGCGCCGTGGGCGCAATTTCCGGCTTCTACGGCGGGAAGACGGACATCATTGTCATGCGCTTTATGGACGTACTGATGGCCATTCCCTCCACCCTCATGGCCATTTGTGTGGTGTCCGCCCTGGGCCAGGGTGTGATGAACCTGCTGCTGGCCATTATGATCTCGCTGATTCCGCAGTTCGCCATGATCGTGCGTTCCTCGGTGCTGACCATCAAAAACAGCGAGTTTATTGAGGCCGCCCGCTGCGGCGGCACCTCCACCGCCCGCATCATCATCCGCCATATCCTCCCCAACGCAATGGGCCCCATCATTGTGCAGGCCACTCTGGCTCTGGGCGGCGTGATTCTGACGGCAGCCTCCATGAGCTTTATTGGTCTGGGTGTACAGCCCCCTGAGCCGGAATGGGGCTCCATCCTGACGGAAGGCCAGGAGTTCATGCGGGATTATCCCCACCTGGTTTTGTTCCCGGGCCTGACCATTATGCTGGCAGTACTGGCCTGTAACTTCTTGGGCGATGGACTTCGTGACGCCCTCGACCCGAAGCTGAAATAAAGGAAGGGGGAGCATCATGAACGACATCTTACTGGACATCCGCAATTTGGAAGTCAGCTATGATACCGAAGAAGGCATTGTCCGCGCCGTAAACGGCATCGACCTTCAGGTGCGCCGGGGAAAAACCCTGGGAATCGTGGGGGAGACAGGCGCCGGAAAAACCACCACAGCCAAAAGCATCCTGCGCCTGCTTCCCGAGCGCACCGGAAACATCCGCTCCGGCAGCATTATCTTTGACGGCGAGGATCTGCTGCGCCTGTCCCTGGAGGACATGCAGCTTCGCATCCGGGGCGAGAAAATCTCGATGATTTTCCAGGATCCCATGAGCAGCCTTAACCCGGTGATTACCATTGGCGATCAGATTGCCGAGGTTCTGGAGCTTCACCAGGGGGTTGGAAAGGGTAAACCGGGCAAGCCGGGGAAAAAGCACGGCCGTAAGCGTGACCCGGAAATTGACCGGCGCGTGGATCAGATTCTGGACATGGTTGGAATTCCCACGGAGCGCAAAAATGAGTATCCCCACCAGTTTTCCGGCGGCATGAAGCAGCGTGTGGTCATCGCCATGGCTCTGGTATGTGAGCCCGCTCTGGTCATTGCGGATGAGCCCACCACAGCTTTGGACGTGACCATCCAGGCCCAGGTGCTGGACATGATGGAGGATCTGAAGCAGCGCTTCAACACCTCCATGCTGCTGATCACCCACGACCTGGGCGTTGTCGCCCAGACCTGTGATGATGTGGCCATTATGTACGCCGGGGAAATCATTGAGTACGGGACCGTGGAGGACATTTTCGATCCTTCCAAGCCCCATCACCCCTATACGGTGGGTCTCTTCAACTCGGTGCCCCGCCTGGATGACGAGGCGGAGCGGCTTCAGCCCATCCCCGGTCTGATGCCCGATCCCACCGATTTGCCCGACGGGTGTAAATTCCATCCCAGGTGCCCCCACTGCACCCAGCGCTGCAAGCAGGAGAGCAGCGTTACCTATCAGGAGGGGACACATCAGATCTGCTGTCACCTTATGGAGGGGAAAATGCCCCCCCGTCCTCCCCAGGCAGATGATCCCACTCCGGAACAGGAGGTATAAGTTATGGCTGAGGCTTTTATTCAGGCAAACCACTTGAAAAAATATTTCAAAACCCCCCGGGGCATGCTCCACGCCGTGGACGACGTGAGCCTTTCCATTGAAAAGGGCAAGACACTGGGCATTGTGGGCGAGTCCGGCTGCGGCAAATCCACCTTGGGACGGCTGATGCTCAACCTGCTGGAGCCCACCTCCGGTGAAATGCTGCTGGACGGGCAGGACATCTATAAGCTGCGTCCGGCCCAGATGAAGAAGATGCGCCTGCGCGCCCAGATGATCTTCCAGGACCCCTATTCCTCCCTGAACCCCCGCATGTCGGTAAGCGAAATCATCGCCGAGCCCATCATCGCCAACGGCCTGATGAAAAACCGCCAGGAAATCCAAAAGCGGGTCAAAGACCTGATGGATACGGTTGGTCTGGCTCAGCGCTTTATCAATTCCTACCCCCATGAGCTGGACGGCGGCCGCCGCCAGCGCATCGGCGTGGCCAGAGCATTGGCAGTCAACCCTGATTTTATCGTCT
The DNA here is from genome assembly GCA_959022875.1 of uncultured Oscillospiraceae bacterium. GTDB lineage: Bacteria > Bacillota > Clostridia > Oscillospirales > Oscillospiraceae > Lawsonibacter. The sequence continues at coordinate 9,481 of CAUFAM010000022.1, forward strand.
GTGACGAGCCCGTCTCCGCCCTGGACGTGTCCATTCAGGCTCAGATTCTGAACCTGATGATGGATCTTCAGGACGAGCTGGGACTGACCTATGTGTTTATCACCCACGACCTGTCCGTGGTCAAGCATATTTCCGACGAAATTGCCGTGATGTATCTGGGGCAGTGTGTGGAGCGGGTGCCCAGCAAGGAGCTGTTCCATAACCCCATGCACCCCTACACCAAAGCCCTTTTGTCCGCCATTCCCATTCCGGATCTGTCTGCCAGAAATGCCAAGCGGCAGATTCTGACGGGCGAGGTCAGAAGCCCCATCGAGCCCAAGCCCGGCTGCCGTTTTGCTGCCCGCTGCCCCAATGCCACCGCCGCCTGTGCCCAGCATGTCTGTTCCCTGCGTGAGGTGGAGAAAGACCACTTTGTCT
>CAUFAM010000023.1 GCA_959022875.1 uncultured Oscillospiraceae bacterium
CCCAGACACAGGCCGCTTAAAATCCGGTTTCTCGGGCGGTAGTGCTCGCCCAGATGTCTGGTTCCAGGGGGATACTCGGAAATCAGCGCCCCCACTGCCGCCACATCCTGAGCCAGAAAGCGGCTTTGTCCGGCAATCCGGTCTACGCCCCCGGCCAACAGAGAGACGACCGGCCCTCCGCCTTTCAGCGCGCCCCGGATGGCGCAGGTATCAAGTCCTTCCGCAATGCCGGAGACCACCAGGGCTCCGCCCTTGGACAGCTCCAGGCCAAAGCGCTGGGCCATTCGCGCTCCATACTCAGTATGTTTCCTGGCTCCTACCACCGCGATGGCCGCTTCCTCGTCAAACAGGAAGCGCTTTCCTTTCCAGTACAGCACAGCCGGAGGGTCGGCCAGCTGGCGCAGGCGCTGAGGATAGGCTGCATCCTGAAGGGTCATAATCTCCACGCCAAGCCGCTGGCAGTCCTCCAGGATTTTCTGGGGCTGGTCCATACTTTTCTCTTCCAGCCCCTGGAGCTGGCGAGAGGTCAAAGGGAGCTCAGCATACTCCTCCCGGCCGGCGTAATAGATCCGTTCCGGGGTAACAAAGTGATCCAGCAGCAGTTGGATTTTTCCCGGCGTGATCCCCTGGCGGCTGGTCAGCCAAAGCCAGTATTTCAGCTCTGTCATTTTTTCATCCCTCGCCCCAAATTTTTATTTACAAACGGGCCCATTCACGGTATGGTTAACAGGTAAAAGAAAGGGAGCGATCATCACGACTACCACACATCGTATCCACTACGCATGGGTCATCTGTCTGGCCGGGACTCTGATGCTCTTTACCAGCATCGGTCTGGGGGTCAACGTATTTTCCGCCTTTCAGCCTCACCTGATGGCCTATGCAGGTCTTTCCAACACCCAAGGTTCCTTTATCATCACCGTGCGCAGCTTTTTCCTGCTGGTGGGCATGACCACCGCCACCTGGTTGGCAAACCGCCTGGGCCTGCGCCTTGCCGGCACCCTTACCCTGCTCATGGTGGCCTTGTCCAGCTTTCTGTTCGGCGCTGTCAGACAGTTCCCCCTGTACTGCGTGGCGGCGGCCCTGGTGGGTCTCAGCTACAGCTGGGCGGGTATGATCCCCGCCTCACTGCTCATCAGCCGTTGGTTTCACGACCGGCAAGCCCTGGCTCTGGGCATCGTCTCGGCAGGCACCGGCCTTGCCACCATCGTGGCTCCGGTTCCCTTTACCGTCCTGATTGAGAAGTTCAGCCTCCGGGTAAGCTTCTGGACAGAGGCGGCCATCGTACTGGTCTTTGCCCTGCTCTACTTCCTTCTGGCCCGGAATACACCGGAAGAGAAGGGCATGTCCCCTTATCGGCTTGCCGGTCTGAAGGATACCCCCGCCCAGCCGAAAGCAGCCCCTCAGGGCCTCACCAAGCCCCGATGGTACGCCATTCTGGTGGCCTGCTTCTGTGTGGGCGCCACCACAAGTCTTGGCATTTCCAACATGGGCGTTCTTTACTCTACCGCAGGCTACGACCCCACCGTGGTGGCCCAGCTCATTTCCGTCATGGGACTTTGCATGATGGTAGGCAAGGTGGCCTACGGCCAGGTGGCCGACCGGGTGGGTGGACGTCTGTCCAACTACCTCATCTACGCCCTGGCACTGGTGGGATTTGCCCTGTGCTGTCTGGCCGACACCCGAAGCGTGCCGTTGGCCTACACGGCTATGATCATTACCGGACTTGGTATGCCGGTGAGCACGGTGGCCCTTCCCATCTGGGCCCGGGACCTGTGTGGGGATGAGGGCTACGCCCGGGGACTGAAATGGATCCAGTCCATGTACGGCCTTGGGATTTTTGTCATCGGCCCCATTCCCGGCGCTCTGGCCGATGTCACCGGGAGCTACGTTCCCACGTTTGCCATTTTCCTGGGAATGCTGACCCTCTCCCTCATTCTGGTGGCCTATGTCTATGCCAGAACCAAGGCGGGAGGTCGGCCCGAGCGGTAAGCGCTCAGCCCCAGGCCTCCCACAGCACAATGGCTGCGGCCATGGCGGCGTTGAGCGATTCACACCGCTCCCGCATGGGGATCTTTACCGTGCGGGAGCTGGCCTTCAGCAGCTGTTCGGACACGCCCCGGCCTTCACTTCCGATAATCACGGCGCAGCGCTCCAGCTGCGCCGTTTTAATATCCACTGTGTCCTCCCGGAGGGCCGTGGCATACAAGGGCAGGCCCGATTCTTCCATCAGGCCGGGCAGCTGCTCCGCCTCCACTTCATAAACGGGCAGGCGAAAGCAGGCCCCCATGGTGGAACGGACCGTTTTGGGGGAAAAGGGATCGGCACAGCCGTTGACCAAAATGAGACCATCCGCCCCAAGGGCATCGGCCGTGCGCCAGATGGTACCCACATTTCCGGGATCCTGAACCCCATCCAGCACCAGGTACCGTCCGCCCGGCAAGGGCCGGGGCGGAGTCGTATCCGGCATCTGCGCCAAAAACAGAACTCCCTGTGGAGTCTTGGTGTCGCACAGGCTGTCCAGCAGCGCCCGGGGCATCTCCACCTGCCGGGCTCCCGCAGGGCAGGAAGCCTCCACCCCGGGAGCGGTCACCACCGTCTTCACAGGGACTCCGGCCTTCACTGCCTCGGCCAAAAGCTTCGGCCCCTCACCGGGGAACAGGCGCTGCTCCCGGCGCTCCCGGCGCTCGTGGTTCAGCTTTCGGATCTGTACGGCCAGGGGGTTTTGCCGGCTGGTAATCTGCTCCAAAACAAGGACCATCCTTTCCGCGGCCTGACCTGTCAACGGGGGCCGGAATTCTCATATATATTAAAGGTATCATTTCCCGTTGTCAAGCCATGTTTTTGGCATCTTTCGTCAGATGATCTCCCCTCCCCCCTGTTTTTAGGGCACTTCTCCTTCAAAAACCAGCCGGGCCGGGCCGGTCATGTACACATGGTTTTCCCTCTGTTCCAGCTTCAGCACACCCCCCGGCAGATGGGCCAGCACCTGCGCTTGGCACTTGCCCGCCTGCCGTGCGGCCGCGAAGGCTGCGCAGGCTCCGGTACCGCAGGCAAGGGTGATGCCGCTGCCCCGTTCCCACACCCGCAAAAACAGATTCTCCCGGTCCGGGCAGGCGGCAAACTCCACATTGATCCGCTCCCCTACCGCCGGGTGCCGCTCCAGCACCGGGCCCAGACGCTCCAGATCCACCTGCTCCGGATCTTCACAAAACACAACCCCGTGGGGATTGCCCATCCACACAGGATGGAGCACAAACTTCTCTCCCTCCGCCTCCACGTCCATAGGCGGCAGAAGCCCGGCCTCCCCCATATCAACGCTCACCGACTTCACCTCGCCTCCGCGAACCTGAAGCTCCAATCTCCGGGCTCCGGCATCCGTGTCGATGGTCAGGCAGGTCTTCCGGGTCAGCCCTTTGTCGTAGACATACTTTCCCACACAGCGGATACCGTTGCCGCACATGCTTCCCCGGGAGCCGTCAGCGTTGTACATCTCCATGGTAAAATCCCCCTCCCGCCCGGGCTTAATGCAGATCAGTCCGTCCGCCCCCACTCCAAAGTGGCGGTCCGACAATCGGCGGGCCAGGGCGGGCAGGCCCTCCGGCGCCTCTCTCATACAGTTTACATAAATATAATCATTGCCCAGTCCCTCCATCTTGCTAAAGCGCATATGACACACTCCTTCCCCGGAAAAAGCCGGTTGTTTGGTGTAGCCTATGCGCCCCAGAGCCCCCGCATGTCTGTTTTGGGCAGTCTTTTTGTGAAATTTCTCCACATTTATCCCTCCTTCCCCCTGTGGATATTGGCTGGTATTTTTTCTTGCATTAAAGGGATAAATAGGATATTATGAAACTAATTTTAAAAAGGGGTTGAAGGTATGAAGGAAAATCTCACTGACCTGTTCGGTTCCAATGTATTCAGCGTCTCGGTCATGCGGGAACGGCTGCCCAAAAAGGTTTTTGCACAAGTGCTGGATGTGATGGAGCACGGCGGCAACATTTCCATGGCCACCGCCGACATCGTGGCCAACGCCATGAAGGATTGGGCCGTGGAGAAGGGGGCCACCCACTACACCCACTGGTTCCAGCCCCTCACCGGCATCACCGCCGAGAAGCACGACAGCTTCCTCACCGCCCCCCAGGACAGCAAGACCCTGCTGCAGTTTACCGGCAAGCAGCTCATTATAGGTGAGCCCGATGCCTCCTCCTTCCCCTCCGGAGGCCTGCGCTCCACCCACTACGCCCGGGGCTACACCGCCTGGGACATGACCTCCCCCGCCTTTGTCAAGGAGATGTCCTGCGGCACCATTTTGTGCATCCCCACCATCTTCGTCTCCTATAACGGCGAGGCTCTGGATAAGAAGACCCCGCTGCTGCGCTCCATGGAGGCCATCAACACCCAGGCGCTGCGTATTCTGCGCCTGTTCGGTAACACCGAGGCCCAGAAGGTCATCCCCCAGGTAGGCGCGGAGCAGGAGTATTTCCTGGTGGACCGGGAAAAGTACATGAAGCGCCGGGACCTCATCTATACCGGCCGCACTCTCTTCGGCGCTCCCGCCCCCAAGGGCCAGGAGATGGACGATCAGTATTTCGGCGTCATCCGTCCCCGGGTAGGCGCTTTTATGGCCGACCTCAATCAGGAGCTGTGGAAGCTGGGCATCCCCGCCACCACCCAGCACAACGAGGCCGCCCCTGCCCAGCATGAGCTGGCCCCCATCTACACCACCTGCAACCTGGCCGTGGATCAGAACCAGCTGACCATGGAGACCATGAAGCGGGTAGCTACCCGTCACGGCCTGGTGTGCCTGCTCCACGAAAAGCCCTTCGTAGGCGTCAACGGCTCGGGCAAGCACAACAACTGGTCCATCTGCACCGACACGGGGGAGAACCTGCTGGATCCCGGCGATACCCCCAACGAGAACCTGCAGTTCCTGCTGGTTCTGGCCTGTATCATGAAGGCCGTGGACGACCACGCCGACCTGCTGCGCTGCTCCGCTGCCTGCGTAGGCAACGAGCACCGTCTGGGTGCACAGGAGGCCCCTCCCGCCATCATCTCCATCTTCCTGGGCGACCAGCTGGACGACGTAGTGGCCCAGATCGTGGCCAATGTGGAATCGGTCAAGCTGCTGGCCCGGGGCACCCTGGACTCCGGCGTATCCACCGTCCCCGTTTTGAACAAGGACGGCACCGACCGCAACCGCACCTCCCCCTTCGCCTTCACCGGCAACAAGTTTGAGTTCCGTATGGTAGGCTCCTCTGACTCCATTGCCGAGGCCAATGTGGCCCTTAACGCTATTGTGGCTGAGGCCCTGAGCGAGGCCGCCGACATTCTGGAGAAGGCGGAGGACTTTAACGCCGCATGTACCGAGCTGATCCACGACTGGATGGCAAAGCACCAGCGGATCATCTTCAACGATGACGGCTATTCCGACGAGTGGGTGGCCGAGGCTGTGCGCCGCGGGCTGCCCAACCTGCGCTCCATGGTGGACGCAGTCCCCACCCTCACCACCCAGAAGGCGGAGCAGCTCTTCACCAAGTTTGGTATCTACACCAAGTCCGAGCTGGAGGCCCGGGCGGAGATCATGTATGAGACCTACGTCAAGATCATCAAGATCGAGGCCAACACCATGATCCACATGGCCGCCAAGCACTATATCCCCGCCGCCATCACCTACACCACCCAGCTGGCTCAGTCCATCTCTGCCGTGGGCAGTGCCTGTCCCGGCGCGGATCTTAGCGTGCAGAAGGGGCTTTTGGAGAAGGTCAGCGCCTATCTGGCTGACGCCTCCGCCGCTCTGGAGCAGCTCAAGCCCCTCATGGGCCGGGTGGATGCCATCGAGGACATCAAGGAAATGGCCCACGCCTACCACGATGCCGTGGTGCCCGCCATGACCGCCCTGCGGATCCCCGTGGATGAGCTGGAGCTGCTGGTGGACAAGGATCTGTGGCCGGTGCCCACCTACGGCGACCTGATGTTTGAGGTCTGATCCCCTTTCCCTTCCCTGTCTGACCCGGGGCCGCTTCGCAGTTTCAGGCGGGGCGGCCTCTTTTCTTGACAAGTTTCACAAAATTGGATAGACTAACCCTTGATTTCACAAGATAGAAAAAGGAGCTGACGTCCTTATGAAAACCCCCTTTGTCTCCCTGGAACAGCTCCAGGAGATCGTTAAAGAGTACCCCACGCCCTTCCATCTGTACGACGAGAAGGGGATCCGGGAAAACGCCCGAGCCCTGCAAAAGGCCTTTTCCTGGAACCCCGGCTATAAGGAATTTTTTGCCGTGAAGGCCACCCCCAATCCCCAGATTCTGAAAATTCTCCGGGAAGAGGGCTGCGGCGTGGACTGCTCCTCTCTGACGGAGCTGATGATGTCCGACCGCTGCGGCTTTACCGGCGGGGAAATCATGTTCTCTTCCAACGACACCCCCGCTGAGGAGTTTGCCCTGGCCGCCAAGCTGGGGGCCACTATCAACCTGGACGACATCACCCACATTGATTTTCTGAAGGATACCATCGGTTATATCCCCAAAAAGATCTCCTGCCGCTTCAATCCCGGCGGCGTGTTCCAGCTGGGAGAGAGCAAGGAGGGGTTCCAGGTAATGGACAACCCCGGAGACGCCAAATATGGCCTGACCCGGCCCCAGATGACCGAGGCCTTCCGCTGTCTGAAGGAGATGGGGGCGGAGGAATTTGGCATCCACGCCTTCCTGGCCTCCAATACCCTGTCCAATGAGTACTATCCCGCTCTGGCCGCCATCCTCTTCCGCACTGCGGTGGAGCTGAAGGAAGAGACCGGCTGTCACATTACCTTCATCAACCTCTCCGGCGGCGTGGGCGTTCCCTACCGCCCCGAGCAGACCGCCAACGACATCTTCGCTATCGGCGAAGGTGTGCGCAAGGCCTATGAGGAGATCCTGGTGCCCGCCGGCATGGGTGACGTAGCCATCTGCACGGAGCTTGGCCGGTTCATGCTCGCCCCCTACGGCCACCTGGTCACCAAGGTGCTCCACTTCAAGCACACCCACAAGGAGTATGTGGGCGTGGATGCCTGCGCGGCCAACCTGATGCGTCCGGCCATGTACGGCGCCTACCACCACATCACCGTCATGGGCAAGGAGAACGCCCCCTGCGACCACAAGTACGACGTCACCGGCGCGCTGTGTGAGAACAACGATAAATTTGCCGTGGACCGCATGCTGCCCGAAATTGAAATCGGCGACCTGATGGTCATCCACGACACCGGCGCCCACGGCCACGCCATGGGCTATCAGTACAACGGCCGTCTGCGTTCCGCCGAGGTTCTGCTCCAGGAGGACGGCTCCACCCGTCTCATCCGCCGGGCCGAGACCCCTGAGGACTACTTTGCCACCGCAATCTGGGAGTGAACAAGTTGAGCATTATGGGCGAACTGGCCATCGTATTCGGTGTGTGCCTCTTGTGTGAGGGAGTCGTCTCTCTGCTTCCCTTCGCGTTCCCTGCCAGCGTTCTGAGCATGCTGGTACTGCTGGGACTGCTGCTGGGCGGAATTTTGAAAAAAGAGCACATCAGCCGGGTATGCACCTACTTTGTGGGAAATATGGCCTTTTTCTTTCTCCCGTCCTGTGTGGGATTGCTGGAGCACTGGGGAACCCTGTCCGCGGTACTTCTCCCCTTTTTTGCTGTGGCGGTGCTCACCACCCCCATCGTCTACGCCGCCACTGCCTGGACCGTTCAGCTGCTTATGAAGCGGCACCGGAATAAGGAGGAGAAGCCGTGATTGACGTCATGTTATCCTCCCCCCTCTTTGGCATTGTGCTCAGCTGTACGGCCTGGTGCATCGGATTATGGGTGCAGAAGAAAACCCGTCTGGTTCTCTTTAACCCCCTGATCATCGCTGTGGCTGTGGTGATTGTGGTTCTGGTGGCACTGAAGATTCCATACAGTGCCTATGAACAGGGCGGCAGCCTCATTACCCTCATGCTGGGCCCGGTCACCGCAGTGCTGGCCCTCAACATCTACGAGCAGCGCATACTGCTGGGGAAATACTTTCTGCCCGTTCTGTCCGGTTGCCTGGCTGGGAGCTTGACCAGTGTGGCCTGCGCGTTGCTGCTGTGCAAATCTCTGGCCGTTGAGGAGTCCATTGCCGCCTCCCTGCTTCCCAAAAGTGTCACTACTGCCATCGCTGTGGCCATCTCGGAGAGCAGCGGTGGAATTCAGAGCATCACCGTCGCTGCCGTGATTATCGCCGGTATCACGGGGGCACTCTTTGCCCCCCTGTTTGCCCGGATGTTCCGGGTCACCGACCCGGTGGCGGAAGGCGTGGCCATCGGTGCATGCAGCCATGCGCTGGGCACAGCGAAGGCTCTGGAAATCGGAGAGCTTCAGGGGGCCATGAGCTCCATCTCCATCTGCGTATGCGGCATTATCACCTCCGTGCTGGTACTGTTCCTGCCCTGACTGGTAAAAGCCGCCGTTCCCTTTTGATCTTATTGCAAGGCCGCGCCTAATTGGGGCGCGGCCTTTTTCGGTCTGAAACATTTACAGGCTCTTTTTTTCGTGATACACTGAACAAAAAAGTGGGCGCAATTATCATGTCTGAGGAGCTGAACACCTTACAGCAGTGGATCGATCAAAGCCACTCCATCGTCTTCTTTGGCGGGGCAGGCGTGTCCACAGAGTCAGGAATCAAGGATTTCCGCAGCGTGGACGGTCTTTATAACCAGCACTACCAGTGGCCTCCCGAGGAAATTCTCAGCCGCACATTCTTCGACCGCCAGCCGGAGGAGTTTTTCCGTTTCTATCGGGACAAGATGCTCTGTCTGGACGCCCGTCCAAACCCGGCTCACCAGAAGCTGGCCCAGCTGGAGGCAGCGGGAAAGCTTCGTTCGGTGGTCACCCAAAACATTGACGGCCTCCATCAGGCGGCGGGCTCCAAGCGGGTATGGGAGCTCCACGGAAGCGTCCACCGAAACCACTGCATGAAATGCGGCAAATCCTATCCCGTGGAGTTTATCCGGGACAGCAAGGGCATCCCCACCTGCTCCTGCGGAGGGACGATAAAGCCCGATGTGGTCCTCTATGAAGAGAGTCTGGACAGCCGGGTGCTGGAGGGGGCCGTCAACGACATCCACCGCTCCGACCTGCTTATCATTGGAGGCACCTCCCTGGCCGTTTACCCTGCCGCGGGCCTCATTAATTACTACTCTGGCAAGCACCTGGTTCTCATTAACAAAACACCCACACCCTATGACAAGCGGGCCGACCTGATTCGCTCCGGCCCCATCGGCGAAATTCTGGGCCAAATTGAGGTACGGGAATGATCCAACAAAAAACGGCCGAAGGGCACATCCCTCCGGCCGTTTCCTTTACGGTTTCCTTTTCAGCTGCTCCAGCAGCCCCTGACAGCCCTCCAGCACATCCTGCCAGGTTGTCTCAAAGTCCCCGGTATACCAGGGATCGGCAACCTCTCCCTTTCGGGAGGTATGATCCATCAGCAAGGAAATTTTCCCCTCCGGGTCTCCCCCGCAGATGCGCAGCATATTGCGCAGGTTGGCCCGGTCCATACCGATCAAAAGATCATAGGCCTGATAATCTGATTGGCGCAGCTGCCGCGCGGCGTGTCCCGTGCAGGCGATCCCGTGCTCCTGGAGCTTGCGCCGGGCAGGGGGATAGACGCCGTTGCCGATTTCCTCGGTACTGGTAGCCGCAGAGGCAATGGAAAACTCCTTCTCCAGCCCTGCTTGCTTCACCAGATCCTTCATCACATATTCCGCCATGGGGCTGCGGCAAATATTGCCGTGGCACACAAATAAAATTTTGGTCATCCCTGTACTCCTTTAGTTTACTG
>CAUFAM010000024.1 GCA_959022875.1 uncultured Oscillospiraceae bacterium
CACCAGGGTGTTGTCCAGGTCGGCCAGCACCAGACGGATGCCCCGCTGGGCCAGGGCCTTGGGGTCAATTTGAGTCACCGAGGGGTAGACCCCCCGGGGTATGGGTGAAAAGGACACGAAGGTATCCTCCTTTGTTCTAAAAGTCCCCCGCGGTACATAAGGTAAGGCACACGCAGGTCAAATTTGCGCTTGACAGTATATCACACCTGCCTAGTTTGGACAAGGGGGCATCTCTTATGCCGCAGGCAACACAGGATACCTTTATCATCACGCTGACCCCCCGGCAGCTGTCTGCCCTTCAGCCCTGGCGAGCCACCCCCGCACTGCTGGCCTACCGGCTGGGGAGCGGCGGACGGCTTCTCCGGGCCGATAACGCTTTGCTGCCCCGGGGGAGCCTGATGGTTCTCAGCGACCGTGGCTTTGACGGTCTGGGCCAGCCCGCCTCCCTCTGTCAAGAGATTATACGGGAATGTCAGGCCAGGGGCTTTGTGGGGGCCATTCTGGATTTTGAAGCCCGCCTGCCCCCTCTGGCCCAGGTTGCCGGGCAGCTGGATGAACCCTTTGCCCGGCGGGACTGGACGCTGCTGGTCCCCGAAGCCTATGCCCCCAGCGCCCCCCATGCCAAGGTCATGATCCCTTCCGCCCTGTCCGGCGGCTCTTTACAGCTGCGCCTGGAGGAGGCAGTGGAACAGTTTGGCCCAGAGCGGACGGCCCTGGCCCTGGAAAAGGCGGCGGAGGACTTTTCCCTCCCTTCGCCCTCCGGTTCGGGGCAGCCCCTTTCCCCGGAGCAGCTGGAGCAGCTCAAGCAGCGCCTGTCCCCCTCCGTCTTCTTCTCCGGGGAGCTGTGTGCGCGGTATTTTACCTACATGAGCCGGGACAATGGAGCCCACTTTGTCCTCTTTGACGACGAGGACACTCTGCGCCGGAAGGTGGAGGTGGCCCATCGGGCGGGCATCCACACCTTTTTGGCTCCCTGGGCGGAGATTTCTTCCTGTGCCGCCCACATCGGCATACGCCGCTACCCCTCCGCATCCCGCAACCTTCAGGACATCAGAAAACCGGGCGGCCGTTAAGGCCGCCCGGTTCTAGTTTGTGTGGAACTGCTTAGAACTTATCGTAGATGGCACGGATGAGGACAATGGCCTCCTCCACGGTAGTATTGGCCTTGGGGGCCACGCCGCCGTCCTTACCTGCCATGAGGTTATTGTTGGTCAGCAGGGCCATGGATTCCACCGCCCAGCTGTCCACGCTGGCCGCATCCTTGAACTGGCTATTAAGAACGGTGCTGGTGTTGCTCAGGGTGCTGGTGCCCTTGGCCGCGTCCACATACTGGATGGCCTTGTTGAGCATGACGCTGATCTCCTGGCGGGTGATGGGGGTGTTAGGGGCAAAGATCCCATCCCCCTTGCCGCTGGTCACTCCGGCGGCCACGGCCTTCAGGGCCATGACATCGTCAGTATCGCTGAAGTTGTCGGCAGCAGCGGCAATCTCCTCCCCGGTGGCCTTTTCAATCAAGTTGACGGCCAGTTCCGCAAACTGAAGCCGGGTGATCTGATCCTGATAGATTCCCTGGGTTCGCTGGGTAATGAGGCCCTTGCTCTGGGCGTCCACAATGAGCGCCTCGGCCCAGCTGGAGGGCGTCTGCGCCACGGGCTTGGTGCTGCCCGGGACCGTGAGGGTATAGGTGGCGCTCTGCTGCCGGAACTGATTGCCCGAGGCCACCACATAGATCTTATGCTCTCCCCCACTGAGGGCAGCGGTGTTCAAGTTATAGTAGTAGGGAGCCTGAGACACAGTGGCGGTGAGCTTACCGTCCACATAGTACTGCACCGTGGCGTTCTTCACACCGGGGAAGCTGACATAGCAGGCCAGCTTCAGCGTACCGGTGTCGCTGAGCTTGGTCTGGCTCAGTTCCTCCCAGCCCACGGCAGAGGTCTGCCCCTGGCCCAGGTAGGCACCGTTGTTGGCGATGGCACTTTGGTAAGCGGAGAGAACGGCGGAGTTTCCGTTGAGGGCGTAATCATACCGGCCGCCGCTCAGGTCCACGTCAAAGTAGAATACCGCCTTCACCTGGGGATAGACCATATTCACATAGGAATAGAATTTGGTCAGCTGATCCACCGAATAGGCCGTCTGGTCTGCGCCGTAATTCCGGTAGCCAAAGCCGCACTCGCTGATCATCACGGGCTTGTTGTGCGCCTTGGCCAGATCCACAATGGGCTTAATGATGACCATGGGATCGTAGTCATACAGGCCGGTCCCGTAGTAAGGGTTGCTGGCGGGGGTGCCGGAGAGGCTGTATGTCATGGGGTTACCATACACATCCAAATAGTTGGTGTTCTGATAGGTGGACATGCCCACCCAGTCCACATACTGGTCGCCGGGGTAGAACTGCTCGATGGTCACGTTCCGGTTGCTGATGTCCCCGGGGGAGAATACCATCTGGATATTGGAATAGGGGGCAGCGGCATCCGCCACCTTGCGGAAGGCCTGGATATAGGTGGCAGGGTCACAGTCGCTCCAGTTGTTCATCTCCGCGCCAACCCGCAGGAGGATGGTGGCGTCCAGCTGGGCCATGGCCCGCACGCCCTCCTGGATGTAGCTGTCCGCGGACAGGACCGCCTGGCAGCCGGCGGTTCCTTCGGGGTGGAAGTTCCAGGCCAGCTCGATCACGCCTCCATGGGCAGCATTATAAAAGTTGTCGTAGGTGTTCATGTAGTAGTCGATCCAATACTCCACCGAGTAGCCGTCCTGGAAGTCAATATACATAAGGGCGGCGGACTCCCCGGGCTGCTCGTAACCCAGAGCCGTGCCGTACCAGGTGCCGCTCTTGGGTCCATAGGCGTAGGGAGAGGGATCGGTGTCGCTCTGGGCATAGATCTTGGGGCTCTTGGCGGCCTTCAGATATTCCATGCGGGCGTTACCGTCCAGAAGGGTGTCCTTATATCCATATCCGTTGTCGTTGAGCCACTGGGCCATGGTAAGCTGCCGCTCCAGCCAGGTGATGGCTCCGGCAATGTCTCCGGTCACCTCACAGGCCCAGGAGGCTTTGGCGCACTTGACCTCCAGGTTGCCGCACACATCGTAGCTCATGCCCAGAGGCATGAGATTATCATAGATCTGCTGGGCCAGGGATACGATGGCCTTGGCATCGGTTCCCGCGGATACGGTGGGCCACTGGTTATGCAGAGGCCAGTAGGACGAGGGATAGGTAAATGCCGAGGCCTGGATGCACATTCCAGCCACCAGCATGGCCGCCATGGCCGACGAAATCAAACGGCGCAGAGCTTTTTTCATTGCAAACGAACCTCCAATCCATTGTTTGCCGCGTCTGAAATAGATAGAACTATTGTACTTTTCTTTCACACTTTTTGCAATATCCTCAAAGCATACTCCTCTCTTTTTGTACAACTTTTTGGCTGTATGCCCCGTTTATGAACTTTTCATGAAAAGTCTGGACAGACCCGGCCCCTTGGATTATGATATAGGCTGTAAAAATGTTGAGATACTGCACGGAATTTGTTGATTCCCTGACAATAGGCAGCATATGGAGGTTATTTTTAATGCCCCATTCCTTTTTCGGCGGAGTCTTTCCCGCCACCAGAAAAGAAAGTACCCGGCGCAAACCCCTCAATCCTCTCTCCGTCTCTCCGGAGGAAATTGCCATCCCCCTGCTCATGTGTGCAGACGGCCCATCCACTCCCCTGGTACGCCCGGGCGACCGGGTGCTGCGGGGCCAGCCTGTGGCCAAGTGGGGCGAGGAGGGCGGCGCCGCCGCCCACGCCGGCATCTCCGGACGGGTGACGGCCCTGGAGGACCGGCCCCACCCCTGGGGCGGCACTTCCCCGGCCATCATCATCCGCAATGACGGCCAGGACACCCCCTGGGAGGGGCGCCCGGAGCCTCTGACCCTGCGGGAGGCCAATCTGACCCTGCTCATGGAGCGGGTACAGTGGGCGGGCATCGTAGGCATGGGCGGAGGCGCCTACCCCGCATGGAAAAAGCTGGACCAGGCCGCCGGACGGGTGGACACCCTGATCATTAACGCCGCAGAATGCGAGCCCTATGTTACCGCCGACCACCGCCTCCTGCTGGAGCGGGCCAAATATATTATCCAGGGAGGCGAGCTGCTGGCCCGGTGCCTGGGTGCGTCCCACGTGGTTCTGGTCACTGAGGGCGACAAGCTCAACGCCGTGGAGTCCCTGGAGCGGCGTCTTCGCCGCAACAAGCTGGTCCGCCTGTGCACCGTGCGCACCCGCTACCCTCTGGGGGCGGAAAAGCAGATTGTTCAGACGGTCACCGGCCGGGAAGTTCCCCCCGGAGGTTCTCCTCTGGACGTTAAGTGCGTGGTATTTAATGTAGCCACTGTCTACGCCATCCAGGACGCCTTTTTCCGCGGCCACCCCCTCACCCACCGGGCGGTCACTGTCACCGGCGGGGCCATTACCCGCCCCAGAAACCTGTGGGTTCCCATTGGCACCTCTTGGCATACGCTTCTGGAGGCCTGCGGCGGACTGCGGGAAGATGCACAGCTGATGGTCACCGGCGGCCCCATGATGGGCGTGGAACTGCCCTCCCTGGACGCCCCGGTTCTGAAGAGCACCAACAGCCTGGTCTGCCTCACCTCCCCGGAGCGCAAACCGGAAAGCGCCGGCAGCGTGTGCATCCGGTGCGGAAAGTGCGTGGACCGCTGTCCCATGCACCTGGCCCCCACCTTTATCCGCCAGGCTCTGAAAGCCAACGACCTGGCCGCGCTGGCCAAGCTTCACCCCGAGGACTGCAACGCCTGCGGCTGCTGCTCCTTTATCTGCCCCGCACAAATCCCCCTGGTGGAGACCGTCTCCCTGGCCAAACACACCCTGGAGAAAGGAGAGGCCGCCCTATGAAAACCTCATTTCCCCCCGCCTACCTCTCTCCCCAGCTGCGGCAAAGCGCCACTACCACAGCCATGATGCTGGATCTGATGGTGTCCCTGGTGCCCACCCTTGGCATGGCAGTGTTTCTGTTCGGCCCCCGGGTTCTGGCCCTGTGCGCCATCTCCGTGGCCGCCTGCGTCTTCTTTGAGTGGCTTTACCGCCGCCTGACCCACCAGAGCAACACCTTGCGGGACCTGTCCGCCTGCGTCACGGGCCTTCTCCTTGCCCTCAGTCTGCCGGTCAGTTCCCCCTACTGGGTGCCCGTTCTAGGGGGTGCTTTCGGCATTATTGTGGTCAAACAGTTTTATGGCGGCCTGGGCAAAAACTTCATGAACCCAGCCCTGGCCGGGCGGATGCTGTGCGCCACTCTCCCCATCCTTATGACCACCTGGGCCCAGCCTCTGCACTGGGTCTCCCTGATCAGCCCCGACGCGGTTTCCGCCGCCACCCCCCTGGCCTCCCTGCATGATGGGGCTCTGCCCACCCAGACCCTGTCTCAGCTGTTTCTGGGGCAGCAGGGCGGCTGCATGGGTGAGGTGTCCTCCGCCATGCTGCTTCTGGGCTTTGTCTACCTGCTGCTGCGCAGGGTGATTTCCGCCCGGATTCCCCTGGCCTATCTGGGCACGGTGGTACTTATCTCCCTGCTGTTTTATCCCGCGGGAATTAATCCTCTGGTCTGGACCGCCTACCAGCTGCTCAGCGGCGGATTGATCATGGGCGCCATCTTCTTTGCCACCGACCCCACCACCTCTCCGGTCACGCCCCGGGGGCAGGTGATCTTTGGTGTGGGCTGCGGCCTTCTCACCATGCTTCTGCGCTACCACGGCTCCTACCCCGAGGGAGTTGGCTGGGCCATTCTCACCATGAACTGCCTGGTATGGCTGATGGACCGGATGGGCATGCCCCGCCGGTTTGGCATCAGCCCCTTCACCGTCCCCAAAAAGTGGGTGACGGAAATCCGCGGCAGCCTGGCGGAAATCAAATTTGTCAAGCCCGAGACAACGTTCAATTTCTTCGGTCTGAGAGAAGGAAAAATGCCCGGCGAGGCCTATCTCGATCCCCTCCGTGCCCATATGAAGGCCTTTGCCCCCGTGGCCCTGCTGTTTGCGGTCACCTGTGTGGCAATTTCCAGCATTCATACCTTTACCGACCTGGATACCGCCCGGGCCGAGGCCCGGGAACAGCGTGAGCTGCTCTCCCAGGTCATGCCCCAGGCTGATACCAGCTCCGAGACCCCCTACCGGGCCAACGGAGCCCTGTCCATTCTGGCCGGCTACTCCAGCGATGGGGAGCTGGTGGGGTACTGTGTGGAGGTCCAGAACCAGGGCTTTGGGGGCATCATCACCATGGTGGTGGGTGTAGATCTGGACGGCAAGGTCACCGGAGTGGCCGTTACCAGCCACTCGGAGACCAACCCCGTGGGCACCAAGGCCATGACCGAAGAGGCGCTCAGCCGCTATGTGGGCCGCTCCGGTACCCTTCGGACCTCCGGCTCCAACTCGGTGGATGTGGTCACCGGGGCCACCGCCACCTCCAAAGCCATTACCGCCGGCGTCAACCGGGCGCTGGGCATTGTGGCAAATCTGGATACAGAAGGAGAGGTTGAATATGTGGACGGCGATGTATAACCGCTCCCCCCTGCCTCTCCGGAAAGGAGGAAGTGTCCTATGACCACTGCATTGGAGCTGGCCGGAGTGGCTCTGGCCGCGCTGCTCTCGGAAAACATGGTGCTGGTCACCTGCACCGGCATCGGAACCCACCAAAAGTCCTTTCAGGACCCCAAGCAGGCCCTGCGCACCGGGTTCTGTCTGACCCTGGTCATGGTGCTGGGTGCCCTGTGTGCTTGGCTCATCGACTACCTGATTCTGGGCCGCTTCGCCTTGCAGCACTTCCGGCTTCTGGCCTTTGCGCTGCTGATTCCCGGGCTGGTGGCCGCGCTGCGGCGCTTTTTCCGCACCTGTGTGCCCGAGCTGTCCCGGCGGGTGGACGAAAACCTGGCTTCCATCTCCACCAACTGTGCGGCCCTGGGCTCCGCTCTGCTCATCACCCAGCGCAGCTATGGCCTGCTCTCCGCCCTGCTCTTCGCCTTCTTCGGCGGGATGGGCGTAAGCCTGGCTCTGGCCAGCTTTGCCAGTCTTCAGACCGAGGTGGATCTGGAGCGCTGTCCCCGGCCCTTCCGTGGTATCCCTATCCAGCTGATCACCGCGGGACTGATGGCCATGGCGCTGTTTGGATTTTATGGACTTCATCTGGATTAAAAAAAGCCTGTGGAACGGTTCGTTCCACAGGCTTTTTCCTTGTTTACCGGGCGCTGAGCTTAAAGGAAGCGCACTCGGTTCCCTCGCACTTGGTGGGGGCGCTGCCGCAGCAGCCCACCTTGATGGACTGCAGGGAGCAGCAGTTCTGAGGGGCATTGTGATAGGCGCAGGTATCCACGGTACACTGGATGCTGGTGTTACAGGACTTGTTGTTCATACAAAACCCTCCTTCCATGGGCTGGTCTTAGTATGAACCGCTCCGGCGCCGGATATACCCGGTCCACGGGAATTTTAAAGTCATTGCTTTTTGTCTTTCTCCCGTGGGGGATTGTCCACATCCTCCGGAAGCACATCCACAACCTTGGGGATAAAGCGGCTGGCAAACTTGCCCTTGCCGCGATTTTTTACATAAAAATAACCAATAAAGGAGAAGACCACCGCTCCCACAAAGTTCACCAGCAGATCCTTCATGGTATCCAGAATTCCAATGTCCAGATACCCGCCAAGCCCCAGCGCAATTTCCTCCCCGGAGGCGGTGATGACCACCACATCGGTGATGTCCCGGATCATCACCGGCGTATTTCCTCCCGTGGGATCCAGCATGACGGTGGAAATGGTATTTACAATGGCGTCTTTCTGCATATCCAGGAAAAATAACTGGTCCATGGTACACTCAAAAAACTCCCACAGCACTCCGATGGTCATGGAAAAGCAGAAGGCTACCACCGTCATGTAGGTCGGGGACAGGGTAAGGGAAAATTTCTCATTGCGGTTTAGCATATCCACCAGGGCGAAGCCGATGGCCGCACAGAGAAAGCCGTTGATGGTGTGCAGAATGGTATCCCAGCCGTAGAAGGTGGTATAGAAGGAACGGATCTCTCCCAAAATTTCCGCTGCAAAGATAAACAGCATAATGATAATCTCAAGGGTGTTGGGCAGATCCACCATCAGCGCCCGCTCCACAATGGTGGGCAAAAGAAGAAGAATCAGGGTTAAAATACAAAGGAAGACGCTTTCATAATTCCCGTTGAAAAACTGTGCCACCATCGTGGCAATAACCAGAAAGCGCAGCAGGATATATACCACCGCCACGGTCCGCTTCCGACGCAAGGCCGAATCGGCCGTGGTAAAGACCTGTCTCAGCTTTCCTCGCCTTTGTTTCATCTCCTGTCACTCCTACCGTTTTTTATGGAAATCAGTATAATGGCTGCCCATGGGAAAGTCAAGAATCGCCATCCCAGCGCATAGACTGGCTGGGAGGTGATTGATATGGACCTGCGCAACCGGACCATTACCGTAGGCGAGCTTCTGGACAATCCCAAATCCAGAGCGGTATTTCAGCGCCGCTTCGGCAAATTTATGAAGCACCCCATGGTGGGCGCGGCCCGCAGCCTGACTCTGTCTCAGCTGGCAGAAATGGCGGCGGTCTATCTGCCCCCAAAAACCATTCAGGATACCCTGCGGGAGCTGGAACAGCTCTGAGACGCCCTTGGCAAAAACAAAGTTCCGTTTTCTCCCGGATAATGGGTTGCCATCAAAGAGATTTTGGGCTAAAATAAAATAACATAACATCCTGTCATTGCTGGAGGGACGACCATGGACATTCAAATCAAGCGGCGCCATGGCGTCTCTTTTTTCGCCTGTGACCACCCCGCCTGGGCGGGGGCGGCCCACGGCTTTTCCACCCGCCTGGGCGGGGTCTCCCCCGCTCCCTGGGACAGCCTCAATCTGGGGGCCAACCGTGGGGATGAGCGGGACAACGTGCGGGAGAATTTTCGCCGCTTCTGCGCCGCCATTGGCACTGACCCGGACGCTTTGGTGAAAAACCACCAGATTCACAGCAATCTGGTCCGCCCGGTCACCCGGGACGACTGCCTGGCCGACTGCGCCCAACCAGGCATCTTTGAGGCCGACGGCCTCATCACCGACGAGCCGGGGGTATGTCTGACCATCTTCTCCGGGGACTGTATCCCCATTTTGCTCTATGACCCCCAGCGCCGCTGCATCGCCGCCGCCCACGCCGGCTGGCGTGGCACCGCTTCCGGCATTGCCGCCCGGGCGGCAGAAAAAATGGCAGCGGACTATGGCTGCGACCCCGCCCACATTCTGGCCGCCATCGGGCCGGGCATCGGGCCATGCTGCTTTGAGACCCATGTAGATGTGCCCGACGGGCTTCGTTCCAGACTGGGATCCGATGCCGAAGACTTTATCCACCCTTTGCCCGGCGGCGAAAAATATCAGATGGATTTAAAAGGAGCCAACCGCCGGTGGCTGGAGCGCGCCGGGCTGCTGCCCGAGCACATCGCCCTGTCCCCCGCCTGCACTGCCTGCAATCTGGACACCTTCTGGTCCCACCGCATCCAGGGCCAGGCCCGGGGGAGCATGGCCGCTATGATTCAGCTGATCAAATGAGGAGCCCTATGAGACGACTACCA
>CAUFAM010000025.1 GCA_959022875.1 uncultured Oscillospiraceae bacterium
CATTGAGATCTCCTCCTGGGGCCAGGACTTCCGGGACGGCACGGGCTTTATCGATCTGGTGGAGGCGGTGTGCGCCTCCGCCCCCGGCTGCCGGGTGCGCCTGGGCTCCCTGGAGCCCCGTACCATTACCGAGGACTTCTGCACCCGGGCCTCTCAGCTCACAAACCTCTGCCCCCACTTCCACCTGTCCATGCAGAGCGGCTGCGACGCCACTCTGAAGCGGATGAATCGGAAGTACGATACCGAGCGCTACTACGAGAGCGTCACTCTCCTGCGCCGGTATTTTGATGCCCCCGCCATCACCACCGACCTTATTGTGGGCTTTCCCGGGGAGACGGAGGAGGAGTTTGCCCAGACCCTGGACTTTATCCAGAAGTGCGCCTTCTCCGCCATGCACATCTTCCCCTACTCCAAGCGCCCGGGCACCCCGGCGGCCAAAATGCCCGGCCAGGTGCTCAAGGCCGTGAAGGAGGAGCGCGCCCACCGTGCCGCCCAGGTGGCCCAGGCCATGGAGCAGGCCTATCTGGAGCAATTTGTGGGCCGGACGCTGGAGGTTCTCTTTGAACAGCAGCGGGACGGAGCCTGGCGTGGCTACACCACCCGGTACACCGAGGTGGCGGTGGAGAGCGGAGAAAATCTCCACAATCAGCTGCGAAATGTGGACATTTCCGGGGTGGATGGAGGCTGTCTCCGGGGAAATTTATAAAAATTTTCCACAGGGGATGGAAACCCTGTCCACAGGGTGCTATAATGAGCCCGCATTGGACAAACTGAACCGGGGCAATATGCGCCCCGTCGAGAGGAGAAACTAGATCATGCCCGAGCACGAGAATTATTCCGCCAATCCCGGAAAAAACCTGGTCCGCACCGTGGATGGGGTGGACTATCTGCGCATCCCGGTGAAAACCCACCTCATCACCAAGGACGATAACATGGTGGATGTGGTCAACAAGTACCCTAAGGACAAGATGCAGCCTGGGGACATCCTGTTCATCTCTGAAAAAGCGGTAGCCTGCACCCAGAGCCGGGCCATTCCCATGGAGGATATTAAACCCCGGAAGCTGGCTGTCACCCTCAGCCGCTATGTGACCAAGACCCCCGCAGGCATTGGCCTGGGCATCCCTGAGACCATGGAGATGGCCCTTCAGGAGTGCGGCACCCCCCGGATTCTCTTTGCCGCTTTCTGCAGCGTCATCGGCAAGATTCTGCACCAGAAGGGCTGGTTCTACATTGTGGCCGGCCCCAAGGCCCGGGGCATTGATGGCCCCACCGAGGGCACCATCCCCCCCTATGACCACTATGTGGTGCTCACCCCCGCCGACCCCATGGGCACCTCCAAAAAGCTGGCCCAGGCCCTGGGCCACCCGGTGGCCATTGTGGACATCAACGACTTGGGTGCCAACATCCTGGGCTTCTCCGAAAAGTCTCCCTCCATGGACTTTCTGGCCAAGGCCCTGGGGGACAACCCTCTGGGCCAGGGGGAGGAATGCACCCCCATGGGCATTCTCCGCAAGGCTTAAAAAACCACAAAAAACGTCCGGCTTTTGGAAAGCCGGACGTTTTTCTTATTCCTCGTTTCTGGGATCGGGCAGGTCGATGTAAATGGGCTCGTGGCCGGTGGAGGAGACAAACTTCAGCATGTCCTCCCGCTTCAGGCGCAGGGTAGAGGTGGAGATGCCAGAGTGGCCGCTGATGTATGCATCGGCCATCAGCTCCCGGTCGATAACCAGCTGTACCTGGTGTTCCTTGTCAAAGAGCAGCTCCATGGCGGACACGGAGCCTGGAACCGTCTGCAGCAGCTGTGCCATGTGCCCGTCGTCGGCAAAGGACAGCCGGGAACAGCCCAGCTGGGCGGAGAGGTACTTGGTCTTGAAGGGCTTGTCTCCGGGCATCATCAGCAGATAAAACTCCGTCTGCTGGCGGTTGCAGAGAAACAGGTTCTTGCAGATCTTTGCCCCTAAAATCTCTTCCACCTGGTGGCAGATCTCAATGGTATCGGCGTGGTCATGATCCACCCGGACATAGGGGAGGTTCAGCTCCTCCAGCCGGTCGTAGATGGCCAGCTCCTGGGGGATGCGCTCGTCGGTGGGCCGGGTGGTATAAAGGGTAGGGTCAATGTACATCTCTGCGCTTCCTTTCCAAATCTTTGTCCCCCATCATAGCACACCCCCCGGTTTTGAGCAAGTGCCCCTTGTCATTTGGGGCCGCTGTGATACAATAAATGGGAACGTTTCTGTAACAAACCTTCCAGGGAGGTTATCTGTCCTATGGAGACCTATCTGCTGGGCCCCACTCTGGAGCCCCTTGTCCGCTGCGCCGGGCCAGAGGAATGCACCCTCACCCTTCTGGCCAGCGAGGAGCTCTCCCACACGTCCACGCTGCCCGGACTGGAGACTGTTCTCCACCACACCCCCTCCGCCCGGGACGCCCGGGTGTGCAAGGCGGAAATGCGGGGGGACTGCCTGTGCGGCACCGTCGTTACCCCTCGAACCACCAAGGACGGCCAGCCCATTGCCTTTGGCTACCTGCTCACCCAGCGCCGCATGGTTCTGTGTGACGACTGCGGCGCCGCCCGCTCCCTCATCGCCCGACTGGCAAAAGAAAAGCGCTGGCGGGAAAATGGGCCGGGCCGGATCTTCTATGAGCTGCTGGAGCTGCTCATTGCAAAGGACCACCACCATCTGGAGGAGCTGGAGGACCAGCTCAGCCAGCTGGAAGATCAAATTCTGGACGGCACTCCGGACAATTTCAGCGCCCCTATCACCGCCCTGCGCAAAGAGGCGATGAACTGGTACCGCTACCACTCCCAGCTGGGGGATATGGTCTGTGAGCTGGAGGATGACGAGAGCGGCTTTTTCTCCCAACCGGAGCAGCGGCTGTTCCATCTGGCCGCCAAGCGTCTGGGCCGCCTGCGAGACGAGGATCAGCTGCTGCGGGAATATTGCCTCCAGGTGCGGGAGCTCTTTCAAGCCCAGGTGGACTTCCGGCAAAACCGCATCATGCAGATCCTCACCGTGGTCACTACCCTGTGCCTGCCCCTGTCCCTGGTGGCCGGCTGGTACGGAATGAACTTTGTGGGCATGCCCGAGCTGGGTTGGAAATATGGCTACCCCGCGGTCATCGCCGTGAGTGTGCTCATTGTGGTGGTGTGCCTTTGGATTATGAAAAAGAAAAAATTCTGGTAAAAAAATCCGCCCGATTAAATCGGGCGGATTTTCCTATTAAAACTTAGTTTTTCAGGCTCTGCATGGGGGCCGGGATGCGGCCGCCGCGGGCGACGAAGTCCGCCGCAGAGAAGGGGTGGACGCGCTGCACCGGGGCAGAGCCCAGAAGCCCTCCAAACTCCACCGTGTCGCCCACCTTACAGCCGGGTGCGGGGATAATACGCACAGCGGTGGTCTTGGAGTTGACCATGCCGATGGCCGCCTCGTCGGCGATGATGGCCGAGAGGGTCTCGGCAGTGGTGTCGCCGGGGACGGCGATCATGTCAAGGCCCACGGAGCACACGCAGGTCATGGCCTCCAGCTTGTCCAGGGTCAGGGCCCCGGAGGCGGCAGCGGCAATCATGCCCTCATCCTCGCTGACGGGGATAAAGGCGCCGCTGAGGCCGCCCACATGGGAGGAGGCCATGACGCCGCCCTTCTTCACCGCGTCGTTCAGCAGGGCCAGGGCGGCGGTGGTACCGTGGGTACCGCACACCTCCAGGCCCATCTCCTCCAGAATCCGGGCCACGCTGTCGCCAATGGCGGGGGAGGGGGCCAGGCTCAAATCCACAATGCCGAAGGGGGTATCCAGGCGGCGGGAGGCCTCCTGGGCCACCAGCTGACCCATACGGGTAATGCGGAAGGCGGTCTTCTTAATGGTCTCGGCCACCACGTCAAAGCTCTGGCCCTTCACGGCCTTCAGGGCGTGGTGGACCACACCCGGGCCGGAGACGCCCACATTGATGACCCGCTCGGGCTCACCTACACCGTGGAAGGCGCCGGCCATAAAGGGGTTATCCTCCACGGCGTTGCAGAACACCACCAGCTTGGCGCAGCCAAAGCCGCCCTTGTCGGCGGTGGCCTGGGCCAGGTCCTTGATGGTGCGGCCCATGAGGGCCACGGCGTCCATGTCAATGCCCGCCTTGGTGGAGCCCACGTTGACGCTGGAGCATACGATGTCAGTGGTGGACAGGGCCTCGGGGATGGAGTTAATCAAAATCCGGTCGGCCTTGGTCATGCCCTTCTGCACCAGGGCGGAGAAGCCGCCGATGAAGTTGACACCGGTGGTCTTGGCCGCCCGGTCCATGGCCTGGGCAAAGGGAGTGTAGTTGTCGGTCTCCGACGCGGCGGCCACCAGGGCGATGGGGGTGACGGAGATGCGCTTATTCACAATGGGGATGCCAAATTCCTTCTCAATGGCTTCTCCCGTGGCCACCAGATTCTCCGCATAGCGGGTAATCTTGTCATAGACCTTGTCACAGGCCACCTTCACGTCGCTGTGGGCACAGGAGAGCAGGGAAATTCCCATGGTAATGGTACGCACATCCAGATGCTGCTGGTCAATCATCTGGATGGTCTGCATAATTTCACTTTGGTTGAGCATAGTCGTCCTCCTAAAAAGGTGGTATATGTCTGATGTCACGCTGCGGCGGCTGCGCGACGCGCGGCTTCCCTCCGCCTCGGGCTCGAAACAGCTGTCTCCGACGGCTTGGTTTCGCGTCCTCGCTCCGGTCCATCCGCGCTGCTCCGCACGCCTCCGCGCTTAGATTCGATGCATGGCGTTAAAGATGTCCTCCCGCTGGATGCGGATGGACAGCTCCTGCTCCTTGCCGGCTTTGTCCAGAAGGTCGGCCATCTCCCCGATGGATTCCTTGCAGGCGGAGGTGTCCACCAGCATAACCATGGTGAAGTACTCCTGCAAAACGGTCTGGCTGATGTCCAGAATGTTGATGTTGTGCTGGGCCAGCAGGGAACACACGGCGGCGGTAATGCCCACCCGGTCCTTGCCGATGACAGTGACAATGGCTTTCATAATTCCAATCCTTTCCTGTTTCATATTAAGTGCTTTTCACATAATACAATCGCTTACGACAGCTCGTCCAGGGTCAGCGCAAAGCCGTCCAGGAAGTGCTCCATGAAATATTGCAGGGCAGGCACCGGACTCTGGCACAGGGCGGCATAGGTCTGCTCCTTGGCCTTTTTGAACTCGTCGTTGCCCGCCTTGACCTCCTCCACGCACTTGAGATAGGCCGAGAGCTTGTCCGCCGCCTTCACCAAGGCCCGGATCTCCGGGTCGGGGATGGTAATGGCCGCGTCAAAATCGCCCCGCAGGTCCTCCGGCAGCATGGACAGCAGTTTCTGCTCCGCCACCGCCTCCACCTGCTTGTAGGCGCTCTGGATGTCTGGGTTATCATACTTAATGGGGGTAGGCATGTCTCCAGTGAGGATCTCACTGGCATCGTGGTAGAGGGCGGCCACCGCTACGGCTCCGGGGTCGACGTGTCCGCCAAAATAACGGTTTTCAATGACCGCCAGGGCGTGGGCCAGGACGGCTACCATGTGGGAATGCTCCTGGATATTTTCCAGTTGGGTGTTGCGCATAAGGCCCCAGCGGTTGATGTAGCGCATGCGGGCAATCATGGGGAAAAAATAGCCGCCCAAGGCACCTGCCTCCCTTCTGCTTCAATCAATGTCAGACATTTTACCACAGGAATGTGGAGATGTAAACCTCCCCCCCGCAAAGAGATGGGCCGGGACATTGCTCCATGTCCCGGCCCGTGTTTTCTCACAATTACATCTGTTCGTGGAAGGTGCGCTTGATGACCTCCAGCTGCTGCTCCCGGCTCAGGCGGTTAAAGTTCACCGCATAGCCGGACACCCGGATGGTCAGAGTGGGGTACTGCTCCGGGTGCTCCATGGCGTCCAGGAGCACCTGGCGGTTCATGACATTGACATTGAGGTGGTGAGCCCCCTGGATAAAGTAGCCGTCCAGAATGGACACCAGGTTCTTCACCCGCTCCTCCCCGCTTTTGCCAAGGGCCGCGGGAACGATGGAGAAGGTGTTGGACACCCCGTCCTGGCACACCGCGCGATAGGGGATCTTGGCCACGGAGTTGAGGGAGGCCAGGGCCCCGCTCTTGTCCCGGCCATGCATAGGGTTGGCGCCGGGAGCGAAGGGTTCCCCCGCCTTACGCCCGTCGGGGGTGGCCCCAGTCTTTTTGCCGTACATCACGTTGGAGGTGATGGTGAGGGCGGACAGGGTGTGGATGGCATCCCGGTAGAGGGGGTGCTTTTTCAGCTCCGCGGAGAAGTAGGACACCAGCTCCACGGCAATGTCGTCCACCCGGTCGTCGTCGTTTCCGTATTTAGGGAACTCTCCCTCCACCTGGAAGTCCACGGCGATGCCCTGTTCGTTCCGGATGGGGCGCACCTTGGCAAATTTGATGGCGGACAGGGAGTCGGCGGCGATGGAAAGCCCCGCCACGCCAAAGGCGGCCAGCCGCTCCACCAGGGTGTCGTGGAGGGCCATCTGGCTGCTCTCATAGGCGTATTTGTCGTGCATGTAGTGGATAATGTTGATGGTATCCACATAGAGCTCGGCCACATAAGAGAGTACCTTTTTATAATTTCCCAGCACCTTGGGGTAGTCCAACACCTCGTCCCCGTCCGGCGCAATACCCGGCACCACAAGGGTCCCCTTTTTCTCGTCCACGCCAGCATTGATGGCGTAAAGAAGGCTCTTGGCCAGGTTGGCCCGGGCCCCGAAAAACTGCATCTGCTTGCCCACCGCCATGGCGGACACACAGCAGGAGATGCAGTAGTCGTCCCCGTACATGGGGCGCATAAGCTCGTCGCTCTCATATTGGATGGAGTCGGTGTCGATGCTCATTTTGGCGCAGTAGTCCTTGAACGCCTGGGGCAGGTTCCGGCTCCACAATACCGTCAGGTTTGGCTCCGGGGCGGTGCCCAGGTTGGTGAGGGTGTGGAGGATGCGGAAGGAGTTTTTGGTCACCAGGGTGCGCCCATCCACCCCCATGCCGCCGATGGCCTCAGTGACCCAGGTAGGATCGCCGCCGAAGAGTTCATTATACTCCGGGGTGCGCAGATGGCGCACCAGGCGCAGCTTGATGACAAACTGGTCCATGAGCTCCTGGGCCCCCTGCTCGTCCAGCAGCCCCCGGTCCAGGTCCCGCTGGATGTAGATGTCCAGGAAGGTGGCCGTGCGGCCCAGGGAGGTAGCCGCGCCGTTATTCTCCTTCACCCCCGCCAGATAGGCCAGGTACAGGTTTTGCACCGCTTCCCGGGCGTTTTCCGCCGGGCGGGTGATGTCACAGCCATATTTTGCGGCCATAGAGGCCATTTCCCGAAGGGCTCGGATCTGCATCTGTACCTCTTCCCGCAATCGGATGCGCTCATCGGTCATGGGGCCGTCCAGCCTGTCCAGATCCTTTTCCTTCTCCTCAATGAGAAAGTCGGTGCCGTAGAGGGGCACCCGGCGGTAATCTCCCACAATCCGCCCCCGGCCGTAGGCGTCGGGCAGGCCGGTGAGCAGGCCGGCGTGCCGGGCCACCCGGGTGCGCTCCGGGTAGGCATCAAAGACTCCCTCGTTGTGGGTCTTGCGGTAGAGGCGGAAGTGCGTTTCAATTTCCGGATTCAGCCGGTAGCCATACTGCTCCAGGGCGGAAGTGGCCATGCGGATGCCCCCGAAGGGGTTGACGATGCGCTTGAGGGGCGCGTCGGTCTGAAGGCCCACAATGACCTCGTTATCCCGGTCGATGTAGCCGGGAGCAAAGTTGTCAATGCCGGAAACCACGTCCGTCTCCACATCAATGATTCCCTTTTGGATCTCCTCTACAATGAGCTTCTCCGCCTTTTCCCACACCTTTGCGGTTTTGGGGGAGATGGGGGCCAAAAAGGCCTCGTCCCCCTCATAGGGGGTGTAGTTCTTCTGAATAAAATTACGTACATTGACCAGGTGCCGCCACTCGCCGGTACGAAAACCCTGCCAGGCGGTGCAATTCACATCAATACTCATCATCCATCTTCCTTTCTTCACGCTCTGCCCGGACACAGCGCCGGTTCAGCCGCTCATTCCAGGCGCTCAGCGCCCCTGCTTCCATGGGGGGCACCCCCTCCAGGGGGTAGGCAATTCCCAGGGCTTCATACTTGTGCACGCCCAGAGTGTGGTAAGGGAGCAGCTCCACCCGCTCCACCCGGGGCAGGGTGCGCAGATACTCCTCCAGCCCCTCCAGGTGCTCCTTCCCCTCGGTCAGGCCGGGCACCACCACATGGCGCACCCACAGGGGAACCTTTGCCTGCCGGACTGCCTCCACAAAGCGGCAAAACGGCTCCATGTCCCCTCCGGTGACCTGTCGGAAGCCCTCCGGGGTGTAGTGCTTCACATCCAGCAGCACCAGGTCGGTGTGCGCCAGAATCTTCCCGTAGTCCCCAAGGCCGCACCCCGCCGTGTCCAGGCAGGTGTGGATGCCCGCCCGGCGGCACAGCTTCAGGCTCTCAGCCAAAAAGTCCGGCTGGAGCAGGGGCTCACCCCCGGAAAAGGTCACCCCGCCGTTTTCCCCATAGTAGGGCCGGAAGCGCTCCAGCCGCCGGAGAAGCTGCGCCGGTGTCATGGGCTCCGCCGCCGGATGTTCCCGCTGCCAGGTATCGGGGTTATGGCAGTATTGGCAGCGCAGGGCGCAGCCCTGGAGAAAGACCACCGTGCGGATGCCCGGTCCGTCCACCAGACCCATGGACTCCAGGGAATGGATAAGCCCTTCCGTCATGGACATAATCCCTCCTTTGCAAAAAAGAAAAGCCGACAGTCCGGGCTTTTCTTCGCCCAGACGGTCGGCTTTTGTCGTATCATACTCCATGTGGTAGGCTCCACATTATCCGTCAGTCATATGATGGTCTTTTATACCATGTCTTTTTTAGTTTGTCAAGGCAGTACGCTAAATTATTTTCAGGGCTCCTCCGTCTGCTCCGGCGGCTTTTTGTATTTCTTCCACACCGCCCGAAGGGTAAAAATTAGCGCAATCAGGGCCACAAGCCCCCGGGCTACCCCGATGAGGCCTCCGTAGAGATAGCTGATGTACCGCTCACCAAACCTCAGGTAGACCCAGATCTCCCAGACCCCTCCCGCAAGGCCCCAGGGGGCAATGGAGGTATAGGGATTAAACACCAGCAAGCTAATGCCCACTGCCGTCCAGCTGAACATAATCCAGGGGTGCTTTCTGGCCAGCAGCAGGGGAAGACCCAGCAGAATCAGCCCAACCCCCAGCAAAATACTGATTGTGCCAACCCACGCCACCCCCAGCAGAGCCAGGATCAGACCCGCTGCCTCCACGCAGATGCCCGCACGCTGGGTAGAGGTCAGGCTGCGCCGCTCCCGGACATAGACCACCTGGGGCGGCGGAGTCTCCGGCTGGGGCGGCTGGGGACGCTCCCCCTCCCGCACCAGCTCGTCCACAGTGATTCCAAACAGGTCAGAGAGCTTAATGAGCTTGTCCAGGTCAGGCACCGACTGGCCGGTATCACATAGTTAAAAATATTGGTGTCATTTAATCAATTTTGCCGATAAAGCGGTAGAAGATTTCTACCTCCTGTTCC
>CAUFAM010000026.1 GCA_959022875.1 uncultured Oscillospiraceae bacterium
TCGTGCTGTTTTACCGCAGCGCAAGGGAGCACGGGGACGAAGCATTTCGCTTTATGTGGCTGACCATCGTTCTGAGTTTTGCCTTCTATATCCCGGTGGTGCTGTGGGCAGATACCATTCCCATGATCGGCATGCTGATGATCCCCAAAACCTGCGCCTATGTGTGGACGGTTCTCATCGGTTACTTTGCCATGAAACGCGCCCGGCCCGGAGTCCCGGAACTGGGCAAGCAATAAAACAAAGCCGCCCCAACAGGTGACTACTGGTAAAGAACAAGACTAAAAGAAAGAAAAAACCAGGCAGTTACCGCAAAAGCCAACTCTTGTGACAAAATTGAACACCCCGAAAAAAGCACGATTTGACAATCGTGCTTTTTTCATGCCCGGAAGGAGGCACCGACCATGCCAGAGGCCGCAATATCGGAATATTTTTATGGCGACGAGGCGGAGCAATTTATCTATTTCCGCATCCCCCGCCAGCTTATCACAGACCCCCATTTCAAGCACCTGTCCACAGACGCCAAGCTGCTGTATGGGATGCTGTTAGACCGAATGAGCCTGTCCGTCAAAAACGGCTGGTATGACGAGGATGGGCGCGTGTATATCTACTACACCGTAGAGGAGATATGCGGAGACATGAACTGTGGTCGGGATAAGGCCATGAAAATGCTGGCCGACTTGGATACTCGGAAAGGTGTGGGCCTCATCAGCCGTATCAAGCAGGGGCAGGGCAAACCCACCAAGCTCTATGTAAAGCGATTTACCACCGGCTCCGTTCCCTCTCAGCCGCCCTCACCGGAGAAGCGTCCTTTTATGCCCTCTCCAGACGTCGATTTTTCCGGCGTGCAGAAGTCGGCTTTTCCGACCTCTGGAAGTCGAGATAGCCGACCTCCAGACGTCGAGAAAACCGACCCTAATTATACTAATCAGAATCAAACTGATTTTAGCTATCCTGATCCATCCATCTATCCCCCCAGCCCCCCAGAGGGGGGCGGATCGGAGATGGAGCGATACGAACAGCGAGAGCAAATCAAAGCCAATATTGACTATGACTATTTGAGGCGCCAGTGTTCATACGACGATGTGGAAAGCCTTTTGGAACTGATCGTGGATGTGGTGGGCAGTACCGCCTCCACCATCCGCATCGGCAAGGAGGTTTTGCCGGCGGAGACGGTGAAACGGCGTTTTTTGCAACTGGATAGCTCTCACATCGAGTATGTGATCGACTCCCTCAAGCAGACCACCACAAAAATCAATAATATCCGGGCCTATCTGCTCACGGCGCTCTACAACGCGCCGGTGACGATAGGCCCTTACTATTCCGCCGCTGTGCGGCATGACTTCGGCTGAAATTGAATCTCACCATGAAACGCAAATCCCTCAAAACAGCATTTCAGGGCCGGAAAATATTAAATCTCACGGTGAGACGCAATTTTAAGCAATATTTTGAAGGAGGAAACCCTATGGCAGATGAAACCAGCAAGACCCCCGAATCCCCTACGGAACGACCTTCCCCTCAGAATATCCCTTTGGCAAAAATCCATGACCTGCCCGGCGTGTTTATCCCCAAACAGCCAGACAAGAGTTACGGCGGCCTGGTGAGCAGCATCCAGGCCAGCGGCGTCAAGGAGCCGGTCATCCTCCGATTGCGGGAGGACGGCGAATACCAGCTTGTGACAGGCTATCGCCGCCGGCGTGGAAGTGAGCTTGCCAAGAAGCAGGACATTCTGGCGTTTGTCTACGAAATGACCTTGCAGGAGGCGGTGGATTACCACCGGCGGGTCCAGAACCAGCCTGCTTTACCGATCCCCGGCAAGCTGTTCAAACCCACCGCCGAGAAAAAAGCGGAACAGCCTGTCCCAACTGCTGTGTCAATGTTCAAGGAACCCACCGAGGGCAAAGCAGAGAACAAGCCGGGCAACAAGACCACCGACACCTCCAAGGAGACAGCCACCGTCAAGGGCAGTCCCGCCCCCAAGGAGGGCAAGGGGGCGACAGCCACCCCCGCCGCTGATCCTCTCAAGCCCAGGGAGCAGCCCATCGAGGGCAAGTCAGAGGGGAAGCCAGACGCCAAAACCGCCGACACCCCCAAGGCGACAGCCCCCGCAAAGAGCGGCCCCGCTCCCAAGGAGGGCAAGGAAACGTCGGCTTCCCCCGCCGCTGGTGCTCCCAAGCCCAAGGAACCCACCGAGAGTAAGACGGAGGCCAAGCCGGACGGCAAGACCACCGACACTCCCAAGGAGACAGCTCCCGCCAAGAGCGGCCCCGTTCCCAAGGAGGGCAAGGAGGGGCCGGTCGCCTCCATTGCGGATACTCCCAAGGCCAAGGAGCAGCCCACCGAGGGCAAGACGGAGGCCAAGCCGGACGGCAAGGTCACCGACACTCCCAAGGGGATAGCCCCCGCCAAGGACGACTCCGCCCCCAAGGAGAGTAAGGAGGCGCCTACCGCCCCCGCCGCCGCCCCCACACCCAAAGCGCCCACAGAGAGCACAGCAGAGGCCAGGCCCATCGTGGCCGGACCCACCGCCAAAGGCCCCGCTGGGACACAGATCACCCAGGTATTCGAGGACAGACTGGCGCCCCCGGATGAAAAGGCACTGAACGACCTGCCCAGCCCCAAGGAGGGAGAATCCTACTTTATCGTCCTCCATCCCGGCTATCTGGAGAAGTCCAAATACAATACGATCACGGTAGACCGAAACAGCGAGGACTACCGGGAACTGAAAAAATCCATCGAGCTCAACGGCATCAAAGACCCGGTTTTGACCCGGATCAACCCGGAGGGCGGCGGTCTGGAGATCGTGTCCGGTCAGCGCCGCCACATGATCGCCAAGGAGCTGAACTACCCTGTCCCTGCTATCATCCAGAAGCTCGACGACGCGGATGTAAAAATTCTGGTCAATGACGGCAACCTGCACCGCCCCCATATTTCCACCTATGACCTCGCCCGCGCCCTGCGCGGCAAGATGGAGGGCATGAAACAGAAAGCCGGGCGGAAGAAGAAGGGAGCCCCCACTGCCGAGGAGCTGAACAGCGACGAGAAGCTGGCCCAGGAGATGGGAATGTCGGTCAGCAAACTTAACCGTATCATCCGTCTGTCCGAGGCCACCAAGGATGTGTGCGACCGGGTGGATAATGGTAGCCTGGCTCTGTCCGTCGCGTCGGCCATCTCATTCCTGAAACCGCAGAATCAGGACGATGTGCTGTACCTCAGTGACCTGGGATTTAAGATTTCCACGGAGCGAGTGGAGTATCTGAAAAAGGTAGAGAAAAAAGAAGGACTAGACGAGAAGAAAATTCGCCGCATTTTGAACGGAGAAAATGTGCTTGACCCACCAAAAGTCATCCCCATGCCTCAGGCTGCACCGGAGGCGCCCACCCAAAGCCAGCCTGGAGTGAACCCCGTTGCCCCGGAGGAGCCGCCCCTGCCGCCCTCTCCTGATCTGAAACCCCAGCCGGAGCAGCCAAAGCCTTCCCCCCAGGAGCGGGCCGCTCCGCCAACTCCCGCACCGGCTCCGGCGGAGCCAGGTAAACAGCCGGATCAGCACCCTGCCAAGGAGACAGCCGAGCAAAAGGGAGCACAGGATCGGCCTGAATACACCAAGGTCATCCTGGCCGGGGACCGGCTACGGAAGTATTTCCCCGATGTGACCATGACCCCCCGTGAAATCGAGGAGAGCATTTACGACGCTCTGGAGGAGCGCCGCCAGCGTTTGGAGAAAAAGGAACAGAAAAAAGATATTTTCAAGAAAAGCGGCCCAACCCGATGATAGTTGCAACGCCTCACCTTACTTCCTACAACATGACCACCAGTTTCACGCCGTCTCCTTTTCCGGGGGCAAGGACAGTACCGCTATGCTCCTGCTGATGATTGAGCGCGGTCTGCCTATCGACCTGGTGCTGACGGCGGACACCGGCATGGAGTTCCCGGAGATGTACCGACATTGGGATCGGGTGGAGCAATACCTGTTTCAGAAACGCGGTCTAAAATTGACCATTCTCCGGCACCCAAAGGGCTTTGAATGGCTTATGTTCGACGAGCCGAAAACTAAGTTATCCAGCCTGGAGAACCGAGCTATGCTGGGAGTGCCGCCATACGGGAACGGGTGGCCGGGGGTAAAAGTCCGCTGGTGTACCGGTCAGCTCAAAACCCATCTGCTCCGGAAGGAGGTCAACCGGCTCAAGGGAGAATACCATGCCCTCCACTATGTGGGCATCGCCGCTGACGAACCAGACCGTATCAGGCAGGATCAATACCCTCTTGTGGAATGGGGCATTACGGAGCAGCAAGCTCTGCAAATCTGCTATGCACACGGATTTGACTGGAGCGGCCTGTATGAGCTTTATGGGCGCTGCTCCTGCTGGTGCTGTCCATTCCAGCGGATCGGTGAGCTGCGTACCCTGCGGCGGCATCACCCCCAGTTATGGGCCCATCTGCGGGAGATGGACAGCCGTGCACTTTCACAATTCGGACATACCCCCTTGGGACAGTTTAAAAAGGACTGGACGGTAGAGGCACTGGAACGACGGTTTGCTTATGAGGAGCAAAACGGCATTCGGATACCCCCTGAACGGAAGAAGAAAAGAAATTGGAGAAACAGATAAGCGCCGCAGGGCGCTTTTTTTGCATCCATTTTCAGAAAGGAGCGGATGTACTATGCGTGTTCTCATGGTGGAGCCTGGGATGGCCCCCTATGAAAAGGAGATCAACGGCCTGGAGGAAATGCAGGCGGCGGTAGGCGGCCTGATCACCGCCAGTTACCCCTTTGCGGAACCCGTTGCCCTGGTGAGCAACGATGAAAGCATTTTTCTGGGTATGCCTTTTAACAGGAGCGTGGAGGGTGGCTACGGCGGCATCTGCGGCCCGTTCTTTGTGTGCGGGCTGAGCGGGGATAGTTTCTGTTCCCTGACGCCGGAGCAGATGGCCCGGTATAAGGCGAAATATCATCATGCGGAAATCCTGCTGGGCGCACGGGGCAACGAGCCGGTGACGATCAAGGTAGAACCACAGACTAAGCGGGGGCCGGAGCCCCCGCAGCGGAAAGGTCTCAAGCGGTGAACCATGGCCCCGGATATATGTCGGAAAATCACAAGTAACACACATTTCTTATAAAAGGAGGACTGCCTTTGAGCGACTATGAGGAACGGAAACAGGCCCGGATTGACCGCTACCGGGAACGGGCGGAGAAAGCACGCCAGGAGAGCCAGCGGTTTTCCCATGAATCTATCTCCATGCTGGAGCACATCCCGCCCGGTCAACCTATCCTGGTTGGACATCACTCAGAGCGGGGACACCGAAACCTGCTGAAACAGTCAGATAAGAAGATGGAAAAGGCCATCGCCGCATCGGAAAAGGCGGACTACTATGAGCGCAAAGCGGAAGCTGCGGAGCGCAATACCGCAATCTTTTCGGACGACCCAGAGGCCCTAACCAAGTTGACGGAGAAACTGGAGCACCTACAAGTGGCCCAAACCCGGATGAAGCAAATCAATGCCTACTATCGGAAGCATGGCACCTGCCAGGGTTTCCACGGCCTGTCCGATGACCAGGCGGAGAAGCTGGATGACCGGGTACGGAACGGCTACTCCTGGGAGAAAAGTCCCTATCCCCCCTATGCCCTCTCCAACAACAATCAGGAAATCCGCCGGTTGCAGGGGCGAATCAAGCAACTCACCGAGGCGCGGGAGCTGGGTTATCAGGGATGGGAATTTGAGGGCGGCAAGGTCGTCGCCAACGCGGAAAACAACCGCCTGCAAATTTTCTTTGACGAGATCCCCAGCCCAGAATTGCGCCAGGAGTTGAAAAGCCGTGGTTTTCACTGGGCCCGGAGCGAGGGTGCATGGCAGCGCCAGCTCACCGATAACGCCATCTATTCCGCCAGCCGGATCAAGGCCCTCCAGCCTTCGGACGGCTCCGACCCAATGAAAATCCAGCCCAAACGCAAGCCCAAAACGGGCCCGACACGATAAAGGAGTGACTGAAACTATGGAACATAACACCAATCAGGAACGTATGCGGGAGATTGAGATTTTTGGCATCCCCGCTCTGTTCAGCCCCAACCGCGTGGCCCCCGGCGACATCTACCCCGGCCTCCACCACTACGAGCTCATGTCCAGCCCCACATTCCCAGACAGTCCCCGGCACCTCACCACGGACGCCGGGGAGAAGTTTTTGGGTACAGTGCTCTCCCCGGTGAAAATCCACCTGACGGCGGACGGTCAGCGGGAGATCGAGCCGGGCGACCTGTTCCTGGACATTGAAGCCGGGAGTTACACCCCCGCCGAGTTTGAGGAAAAGTACCTGTCCCCGGGCTATGGCCCTCAGACAGACCGCCATGGGAAACGCAGTTGACCTGATCCCATTTCTGGCCCGCGTAATGGAGGGAAACACCAGGTCCTACCGCTCTGACTTCTCCTACGATGTGGAACAGCTGACCAAAGCTGTCCAGGAGCCCAACATGGAGGACCGTGTTTTCTACTGGATGAGCCGACCCACCGGGACATGGTGTGTCAAGGAAAGGGAGGCGTTCCTGTATGGGACAGGCGCCTACTCCATTTGGACCTACTACGCGAACGAGCCAGATGAAATCAAGGCGTACCGCATCACCGTAACAGGCCGGGAGAATGGCCGGGTCGTGGGGCGCGTGATCCCTCTAAACTACCGGGAGCAGGTGCGGCGTGTGCAAAGACACGCCCTGATTGCCTCTACTATGACCATCCAATATGAGAGCGGTCACACCATCACAGTCCCCTACCAAGAGAATCCACACCAGATTGCCACCATTTTGCCGGGACACGGCGGCGTCCGCCGCATCCGCTACGCACCAGAAAATGAGGCGGAACTGGCCCGTATTATTATGGAGGAACACCGCTGGCAGACTGGGAAAGTAAAAAAGCCCACGGCAAAGCGCCGCCCCCATCCGGGGCGATAACAATTCTCCCCACCGCGCACAGCGCCGCCCATGGCGGCGCTGTCTTAGCAAGTATGTCATTTGGTAGCACAAATGACCCTTGTTAGGGGGCATGGCCCCCTAATACCCCACGAAATCGCGTCTCACGGTGAGACGTGAAACAGCGGCGGCCACCCGGCCGCCTCATCCCGAAATAAATCCCACCGTGAGACACAAAATCTGCTTGAACTGGAGGAATGAAATGCAGGAAGATTTTTCCCCCTGGGGGCAAATCCAGTATAGTGAGACCCTGATCCCCGGCATGGAGCTTGTCACCACAGCCAGACATGGCGGTATTCAGGTCACGCGGGAGGCGGCGATGCTCCTATCCCCGGCGGCCAGAAAATGCGGTTTCCGGGAGGGCGGCTATCTATGGTTCGAGGAGGACTGCCAGGAACCCGTTGTCCTCCGGGAACTGATGGACAAGAAACTGTGGAGCCCGCCCAGCCATGTCAAAGACCCGGACGCATTTGAACGGGATATTGACCGCAATATCCAGCAGTACAATCCCGCCTACTGGCAGGCGCGGGAACGGGCACGGTCCAGGCCACCCAGGAAACCCGCCCGTTCTGGGCCGGGCCGGTAGTTCGCCATGCGGAGACGAAACCGCCATGTCAGCGTGTGGATGAACGAGCAGGAATACCAACACCTGAAAGCCCAGGCGAAGAAAGCCGGCCTGGGGATTGACCCCTTTATCCGCAATCTGGTGGCCGGCATCCAGCTCCGCCCCCGGCCGCCCGACGAGGTGGCCGCCCTGGTGCGGGAGCTCCACGCCATCGGCAACAACGCCAATCAAATCGCGTACTGGGCCAACGCCCAAAAGAGCGCCGCCGAGCCGGAGCTGCGGCGGGCGGCAGCCCTGGTCTATGAGGCGGCCCGTCTGGTCAAGGAGCAGTTCTAAATGGCCTACGACAAGATCATCCCCCTGCGCGCCCGCCTGGATCACTGTCTGGACTATGTGCTCAATGAGGAAAAGAGCAGTCTGTCCTATGCCCTTACCTATGCAGAAAACCCGGAAAAATCCCGCCAGCTCGTCACCGGCGTCAACTGCCAGGCCCGCACCGCATTTCAGGAAATGCAGGCCACCAAGCGCCGCTGGGACAAAAAAGGCGGCATCCTGGGCTACCACATCATCCACTCCTACGCCCCCGGCGAGGTGACGCCGGAACAGGCCCACGCCGCCGGGGTAGAGTTTGCCCGCCGACTGCTGGGGGACCGCTATGAGGCCGTGGTGTCCACCCACCTGGATCGGGAGCACTATCACTGTCACATCGTATTCAACTCCGTCTCCTTTGTGGACGGAAAGAAGTATCGGAGCGACTTTGAGAGCTACTTCGGCCAGGTGCGGGGAACCTCCAACGCCGTGAGCCGGGACTATGGCCTGTCCGTCATTCAGCCCCAGGGACAGGGAAAACACTACGCTCAATGGGACGCGGAGCACCGGGGCGGGGCCACCGTCACCGGCCTGATCCGCCAGGACATAGACGCCGCCATCCAAGAGGGCTTTATTTTTGATACCTTCCTGGCCGCCCTTCGGCGGCAGGGATATGCGGTGAAGTATGGGGCCGACGTGAAGCACACCGCCGTCCGCCCACCGGGGGCCCAGCGGTTTTTCCGCCTGGACAGCCTGGGAGACGGCTATACGGAGGCAGATGTTCGGGCCCGGCTGACCGCCATCCGCCGGGGCGAGGCCCCGGAACTGCCCCAGCCGGAACGGAGCCCCACACCCAGGAGACGGCAACGCTACACCGTCCGGGCCGGGCACCTCCCGGAGTGCCGCCCACAGAAATTGCGCGGTTTCCGGGCCCTCTATGTGTCCTACCTGTACCTCCTGGGCGCCCGCCGCCCCAGAGGGAAGCGGCAATATCCCTTTCCTATCCGGGCGGAAGTGACCAAGCTCCACCGCTACCAGCGGCAGATGAAACTATTGCAGACCTACCGCATCGACACCAGCCAGCAGCTTACCATGCTGGAATCGGCGTTTCAGTCCAGCATTGACGCCCTGACCGAACAGCGGAAGGAGCTCTACCAGCGGAAACGGGCGGGTGAAGATGTGACAGGCGAGATCGAGAGCATCAACCAGGAATTGCGGCGGCTCTGGGGCCAGCTGAAAACCTGCGGCCAGATCGCGGCGGATATTCCCCGCATCCGGGCCCAGGCGGTGAGCTGCCACGCCCTGACCCGCCAGGAAAAGGAGGAACGGAACAAAGACCTTGCTGCAAATCGTGAAAGCCGACCTAACCGGCATTTTGGCCCTGTTCGCTGACTACCGCCCCCAGCTTGACCCGGACAGCCTTGCGCTGGATATTCGGAAGCTGGAGCGGCAGGAGGACAGGGATTATTTATTCCTGGCCCGCCGGGAAAAGAGCTATCTGTTCCCAGTGGAGGACGTCTATCTGGCGGAGAGCTATGCCAACCTCTGCTGGACGGCCTATCTGGGCTTTCCCGGCCCCTATGTGGACGCGCTGTACTTCCACGTCTCCCGCGCCGTTCACGGGCATCCTTTTGGG
>CAUFAM010000027.1 GCA_959022875.1 uncultured Oscillospiraceae bacterium
GGCCCGGTGGGAGAAAACCATGGGGAAGGCAAAACTGGTGACCGAAGGGTTTGTCCCTCCGGAGGAGGATTACCGCTATCTCACCTTTACCCTCACCGGGGGACGGGGTGTTCTCTCCTGCCGCCTGGGGGAACGGGAACCCCTTGTCCGTCCCATAGGGGAGGGGGAAAGGCTGACCCTGCTCACCCGGCCGGGGGAAGAGGGGCCGGTCTATGAAGTGACCAAAGGGGACTTTGCCGCCTTGAGGGAGAAAACGGCGGCCTGGTGGCGGGAGAAGGTATCCCAGATCACCTTCTCAACTCCCGATGAGGCCCTCAACCGCTACCTCAGCGGCTGGTGCCTCTACCAGGTCATCGCCTGCCGCCTGATGGGGCGTACCTCCCGGTATCAAAACGGCGGGGCCTTCGGTTTCCGGGATCAGCTTCAGGATGTGCTTGCCCTGCTGTATACCTGGCCCCAGCGAACCCGGGAGCAGCTTATCCTGGCCGCCTCCCGGCAGTTTGAAGAGGGGGACGTGCAGCACTGGTGGCACCCGCCCAAGGGTGCGGGAGTGCGCACCCGGATTTCCGACGACCTGCTGTGGCTGCCCTATGTGCTGTGCCGGTACTGTACCGTCACCGGGGACTGGGGCGTGCTGGAGGAGGAGATCCCTTACCTTGCCTCCCGGCCTCTGGAGCCGGGAGAGCTGGAGCGGTATGAGCTGCCTGAAGCGAGTGAACAGAAAGACTCCCTCTACCGCCATGCCCTGGCGGCCATCCGCTGTGCCCTGGAGCGGGGGGTGGGAAGCCACGGCCTTGCCAAAATGGGCACCGGGGACTGGAACGACGGGATGAACCGGGTAGGGGAGAAGGGAGAGGGAGAGTCAGTCTGGCTGAGCTGGTTTCTGGCGCTGGTCCTTCAGGACTTTGCCCCCCTGTGCCGCCGGATGGGAGAGGAAGGGGAGGCGGACAGGCTGCTGGACTGGGCGGAGAAGCTGGTGGGCGCCGCCCAAAATGCCTGGGACGGGAGCTGGTACCGCCGGGGCTATTTTGACGACGGCACGCCCCTGGGCTCGGAGCAGAGTGACCAGTGCCAAATCGACTCCATCGCCCAATCCTTTGCCGCCTTTCCCCAGGGAGGGGACCGGGAGCGGGCCAATCAGGCCATCAATGCCGCGTTGGAACGGCTCTTTGACCGGGAGCGGGGGGTGGTGCGCCTCTTTGCGCCATCCTTTGATATGGGCGGCAAGCAGGATCCGGGGTATATCAAGAGCTATCCGCCTGGCGTGCGGGAAAATGGCGGCCAGTATACCCATGCCGCCCTGTGGCTGGCCATTGCCTGCTTCCGCCTGGAGCGGCGGGAGGAGGGCTGGGCGGTGCTGCGTTCCCTCCTGCCCCAGAACCACCCAACCCAGATTTACCGGGGGGAGCCCAACGTCCTGGCCGCCGATGTGTCCTATGCCCCCGGCCTGGAGGGCCGGGCGGGGTGGACCTGGTACACCGGAGCCGCCGGGTGGTACTGGCAGGGAGCGGTGGAGCATCTGCTGGGCCTTCGTGTGGAGGAGGGCAGACTGACCCTGAAGCCCGACCTGCCCGAGAGCTGGCCGGGATTTACGGCAGTGTGGCATCTGGACGGGGCGACCCTGACCATTTCGGTCAAGCGTACCGGTGCCCCCTCCTTCCGGCTGGACGGGCGGGAGGAAACGTGGGTGGAACTGAAGCGCCTTAAGGGAAAGCATGAACTTTCTGTGACCGTTTAGGCAAAATATTGCTTTCCCCCGTCAATCGTGATATGATAGCCCCAACCGTTTGGAGGAAGGATTTTCCCTCCTCCCGAACAAAGAAAGGAACAAGATTATGTCGCAAGTGACAAGACGGGAACTGTTTCCCGGGGTGTGGCTGCGGGCGGTCCACACCAATAAATTTAAGAGCGCCTACCTGTCCCTGACCCTGCTGTGCCCTCTGGATAAGGACACCGCCGGCCCCAACGCCCTGATTCCTGCCCTTCTGCGCCGGGGAACTGCCGTTCACCCGGATATGGAGAGCCTGTCCGCCGCCCTGGACGAGCTCTACGGCGGAGCCATTGAGCCCGTTGTGCGCAAAAAGGGGGAGACCCAGTGCGTGGGCTTTGTGGCCAGCTTTCTGGATGACGCCTACACCCTGAAGGGGGAGAAGATTCTGGAGAGTGCTGCCGCCCTGCTGGGGGAGGTTCTCCTGAACCCCTACACCCAGGACGGCTGCTTCTGCCCTGACTATGTGGCCGGGGAGAAGCAGAACCTCATCGACCGCATCCGCTCCCAGGTCAACGACAAACGCACCTATGCCACCCAGCGCCTGGTGCAGGAGATGTGCCGGTATGAGGCCTTTGGCGTGGACAAGCTGGGCAGCGAGGAGAGCGTGGCTGCCGTGACCCCTGAGAGCCTGTGGCAGCGCTATCAGCAGCTTTTGAAGCAGTCGGCGGTGGAGGTCTACTACTGTGGCAGCGCTGAGCCCGGCCGGGTGGAAGATGCCCTGCGCAGTGCCCTGGCCCCCCTGGCCCAGGGGGAGGAGCGCACCGTGCCCGACTGCGAGGTGCGCCTGACTGCCGGGGCTGAGCCGAATTTGGTCACCCAGGCCATGGACGTGACCCAAGGCAAGCTGGCCCTGGGCTTCCGCACCGGCGGGCAGACCTGCTGGGAGGAGAGCTATCCTGCCCTCACCATGTTCAACGCCATCTTCGGCGGAACCACCCTGTCCAAGCTCTTTTTAAATGTGCGGGAGAAGCTGTCCTTGTGCTACTATGCCAGTTCCATGCTGGAAAAACAGAAGGGCCTGGTGCTGGTGTCCTCTGGCATTGAGTTTGACAAGTTTGAGACGGCTAAGGAGGAGATTCTTGCCCAGCTGGAGGCCATCCGCCGGGGGGAGATCGAGTCCTGGGAGCTGGAGGGTGCCCGGCGTACCCTCATCAGCGGCCACCTGTCCACCCTGGATGACCAGGGACGGCAGGAGGAGTTCTGGCTGGGCCAGGCGGCCGCCGGACTGGACACCACCATTGAAGAGCTTGCCGCCCAGTTTGAGACGGTGACCGCCCAGCAGGTGGCCCAGGCCGCCCAGAAGCTGGAGCTGGACACCATTTATTTCCTAAAAGGCAAGGAGGGCTGAGGGATGAAGCAGTTTGAATTTTCCCAGGTAGGAGAGCAGATGTACCGGGAGAAGCTCCCCAACGGCCTGAACGTTTTTGTCTTCCCCAAGCCGGAGTTTCAGAAGGGCTACGCCTTCTTCGCCACCAACTACGGCGGGATGGATATGCGCTTTTGCCTGGACGGGGAGTGGCACGACACCCCCGCCGGAGTGGCCCACTTCCTGGAGCACAAAATGTTTGACACCAAGGAGGGAAACGCCCTTCAGGATCTGGCTGCCAACGGAGCCAGCCCCAATGCCTTCACCTCCAGCGCCATCACAGGATACTACTTTGAGTCCACCGAGAAGTTTGAGGAAAACCTGCGCATCCTTCTCTCCTTTGTCTCCGTGCCCTGGTTTACCCAGGAGAGTGTGGACAAGGAGCAAGGCATCATCGGCCAGGAGATCGGCATGATCGAGGACGACCCGGAGTGGAAGGTGTTTATGAACCTGATGGCCGCCCTTTACCAGAAACACCCCATCCGGGTGAGCGTGGCCGGGAGCGTGGAGTCCATCTCCCACATCACCGCCGACACCCTCTACGCCTGCCACAAGGCCTTCTATGATCCCGCCAACATGGTGCTGTGCGTGGCGGGCCCGGTGGATCCCCGGCACATCTGTGAGGTGGCCATGGAGATCCTGCCCAAAGAGGCCGGCCCCATTGCGGCCAAGGACTACGGTCCCCAGGAGCCGCCCCGGGTGGCACAGGCCCTGGTGGAGGAACAAATGGAGGTCTCCACGCCTATCTTCCAGCTGGGCTATAAGGGCGATGCCCTCCCCCAGGGGGAGCAGCGTCTGCGCCGGCAGATGGTGGGTGAGCTGGCCCTGGAGGTGCTGCTGGGCTCTTCCAGCCCCCTGTACGCCAAGCTTTACCGGGAGGGGCTTATTAACCGGAACTTCTCCTATGGCTGTGAGAGCTATCCCGGCTGCTTCTTCCTTTGCGCCGGGGGCGAGTCCAAGGACCCGGAGGCGGTGCGCAAGGCGGTGGCCGACGAGGCCGCCCGCATCGGCCGGGACGGCGTGGACGGTAAGCTCTGGGAACGAGTAAAGAAGGGCGTGTACGGCAACAAGGTCCGGGGGCTCAACTCCTTTGAGAACCTGTGTGTGGGACAGGCCCAGGCCTTCTTTGCCGGATATGATTTCCTGGACTTTGCCGCTGTGTTTGCCTCCATCACCAAAGAAGAGGCAGAGCAGCTCATTGCCGACTATGTGACCCAGCCGCGCACGGCCCTGGCGGTGGTGCGGCCCAAGGAGGGGTAAGGCCCATGGGATTTTTGCAGAACCTTATTGCCCTGCCCGGGGCGGAGACGGTACAGTCCGTCTCCTTCCCCGGCCTGGGGCTGG
The DNA here is from genome assembly GCA_959022875.1 of uncultured Oscillospiraceae bacterium. Classification (GTDB taxonomy): domain Bacteria; phylum Bacillota; class Clostridia; order Oscillospirales; family Oscillospiraceae; genus Lawsonibacter. The sequence continues at coordinate 4,482 of CAUFAM010000027.1, forward strand.
AATTTGAACTGAACCGGGTGGCCATCATTGTTCTGGGCCGGCCCATCTACTGGTACGGCATCATCATCGTCAGCGGTTTGATCCTGGCGGTGATCCTCTGTTCCCGGTGGGGCAAGCGCTACGGCATTACCGAGGACAACATCCTGGATATGATGCTTTTTGCCGTCCCGGCTGCCCTGGTGGCCATAAGGGCCTATTATGTGATCTTCAATTTGGGCATCTTCCGCAGTGACGACGGTTCTCTGGACTGGGGAAAGATCCTCAATTACGGGGATGGAGGCCTGGCCATCTACGGGGCCATCATCTCCTCCACCATCGTGCTGCTCATCTTCTGCAAGGTCAAGAAACTCAACTTCCTGGCCTTTGCCGACTTGGGCGTGCAGGGGCTGTTCATCGGCCAGCTTATTGGCCGGTGGGGCAATTTCATGAATGTGGAGGCCTTTGGCTCCACCACCGCCCTGCCTTGGCGGATGTGCGGGCCCACCATTGCGGATTACATGGCACGAAACGGCTATGTGGACGAGGCTGGTTATGAGGCTATCCTCAGCGGGACGCTGGGTGTTCATCCTACCTTCTTCTACGAGTCGGCATGGAACCTGGTAGGTCTTATCATGACCTATTTCATGGGGAAAAAACGCCGTTTTGACGGGCAGTGCTTCCTGTTCTATGTGTTTTGGTACGGCCTTGGCCGGGCCTGGATCGAGGGGCTTCGTACGGACAGCCTCTACCTCTACGTAGGAAGCGACATCCGGGTGTCCCAGCTGCTGGCCGGACTGTCCGCCTTGGCGGCGGGGGGCGTGCTGCTGTGGGCCCTGCGGGCCACCCGGAATGCGCCCATGGAGCTGTTTGTGGACCGTCTGGCCGCCCAGCAGGCGCAGGCGGCATCCACTCAGACGGAGGAGGAAGCGCCTTTGGAGCAGGGAGAAGATCCCCAGCCGGAGGTTTCTGACCGTGCCTGCGGGCAGGAGGAGAAGGAGCCCGGAGAGACAGAGAAAAGGGAGGAATAACCATGTCCGCGGTTTTGATGGACGGCAAGGGGCTGTCCGCCCGGATTAAAGAACAGGTTCGGGAACAGGTGGAGCATATGGCCCGCCGCCCGGGCCTTGCCATGGTGCTGGTGGGGGAGGACCCTGCGGCCCAGGTCTATGAGTCGGGCAAACGCAAGGATTGCAAGCAGTGCGGCATCTACTATGAAACCTACCGCCTTTCCGGGGATGTGAGCCAGGAGAAGCTGGTGGAGATGGTGCAGCTGCTTAACCAGCGGGAGGAGATCGACGGTATTCTCATCCAGTTTCCTCTGCCCGAGCACTTGGACGACCGGGCGGTGCAGCTGGCCATCCGACCGGATAAGGATGTGGACTGCGTCAACCCCTCCAATGTGGGGGATCTCATCCTGGGTGTGGATTCCTTCCGGCCCTGCACGCCGGCGGGAGTGATGCGCCTGCTGGAGGAATACGGGATTGACCCTGCCGGAAAGCGGTGTACGGTGGTGGGGCGCTCCAACATTGTGGGCAAGCCCCAGGCCATGCTGATGCTGCTGCACGATGCAACGGTAACTGTCTGCCACACCAAGACGGAGGATCTGAAGGCGGAGTGCCTGCGGGCGGACATTCTCATCACCGCCGCGGGGCAGACGGGCCTCATCACCGGCGATATGGTGAAGGAAGGGGCCGTGGTGGTGGACATTGCCATCAACCGGGACGAGCAGGGGAAGCTGTGCGGCGACGTGGTCTTTGACCAGGTGGCCCCCAAGGCCTCCTACCTCACCCCTGTTCCGGGGGGCGTAGGCCCTGTCACCCGTGCCATTTTGATGGAAAATACCCTTTCCGCCGCCCGGAGACACGGAAAAGGCTGAGCAAAGCAATGGCCGCTCCGGCCGATCAAAGACCAGACAACAAGGGAGGATACCATGCGCGCAAAAATGCGGGAAAGAACCCTGAAAGTTGCCCAGGCCATGGAGATCGTCATGGCGGTAATCATTTTGGCGGCCATTGTGATCCGGGCCGGCCTGTTGCTGGCCGGGCTGGCCCAGGAACTGCGGGAGCAGCCCATGTCCTTCTCCATTGATGATTTTCTGGATAAGGTGTTGCTGATCATTATGGGCATCGAGTTTGTGAAGATGCTCATGCTTCATACATACGGGGCGGTCATTGATGTGCTGCTGTTCGCTATGGCCCGGCAGATGATCATTGCCCATGACGGCCCGGAGGGAACTCTGCTGAGCGTATTGTCGGTGGCGCTGATCTTTGCCATCAAGAAGTTCCTCTATACCGGCGAGAGCTGGGGGCAGAAGAAAGCAGAAAGCTCCGAGGAAAAAGAAAGTGAAAAAGAGAGCCTGGACCACTAGTCCAGGCTCTCTTTTTGCTTATTTAATTGAGACAACAGTACCTCCCGCTCGTTAGGCAGCTCCCCCTGGGCCACCTGGTCCAGAAGAAACCGGAGCGCTTTTCCGATTTCCGGCCCCCGCAGCCCGGACTGTTGTGCGTCGTGGCCGTTGACGGCCAGATCCCTCATGGTAAAGCAGGCCTGCTGGGCAATCATGTCCCGGGCCAGCTGTTCCGCCTGACGGCGCATCTGTTCCCGTTCTCCGCCCGGCAGGGCACAGGCCAGGCCGTCGGCCTGCTTCAGGGCCATCAGGTCAAAGAATACATCTGTGCCCAGCCGGCTGAGCCACCGGCCCACCCACCGCCGGGTGGGCTCCACAGGCAGGTCGTGGCGGGCGATGAGGGTGAGGGTGCGCTCCTGGGTGGCCTTGTCCAGACGCAGCCGCCCCAGAGCTTTTTCGGCGAGCATGGCGCTGATTTTTGGGTGGCCGTAGAAGTGGCCGATCCCCTCTTCGTCCAGGGTAAAGGAGGGGGGCTTGCCCACATCGTGGAGGAGAGCGGCCAGTCGCAGAGCAGGGTCGGGGGGGACGTTGGCCAGGGTTTTGACGCTGTGGGTGTATACGTCGTAGCAGTGGTGGGGGTTTCGCTGGTCAAACCCCACGGCGGGCCCCAGCTCCGGGAGAATCTGGACCACGGCCTCCGGATATTCCAGCAGCACCCGGGGGGCGGCGGGGGAGCACAAAAGTCGGAGAAATTCCCCGGTGATCCGTTCCCAGGCCACATAGCGAAGCTCCGGGACGTGCCGGCGCAGGGCATCAGCGGTGTGCTTCTCCAGGGAGAAGTCCAGCTGCGCGGCCAGGCGAAGTCCCCGGAGAGGGCGTAGGGCGTCCTCGGAAAAACGCCGATCGGGATCCCCTACACAGCGGATAAGGCGATGCTCCAGGTCAGAGAGGCCGCCGAACAGGTCGACAACGCCCTCCTCCTTCCAGGCCATGGCGTTGATGGTAAAATCCCGCCGGGCCAGGTCCAGAGACAGGTCGCCGGTGAAGGTGACCTTGTCCGGGCGGCGGTGGTCGGTGTAGTCCCCCTCTTTGCGAAAGGTGGTCACCTCCAGAGGCAGACCGCCGGAGAGGACGGTGACGGTGCCGTGTTTGAGCCCAGTTTCCACACAGCGCAGGTCGGCACAGATCTCCAGCACCTGCTGGGGCAGGGCAGCGGTGGCGATGTCGTAGTCGTGCAGGGGGATGGACAGCAGGCTGTCCCGTACGCAGCCCCCTACCAGCACTGTGCAAAATCCGGCTTCATTCAGCCGCTTGACCACTGCCAGTGCCCTGGGGTCAAAGTCCGGCATATCCCTCACCTCCCTGTTTTCCTTTTTATCCTACCAGACCGGGGAAATGAATGCAAGAAAAAGGGCAAAATGTCCGCCCTTTTTCCCTGCGGCCCTTGCAATTGAAACAGGATTCTTGTATAATATTCCGGAATCGTTTTGTCTGAAACCCTTTGGGGTCAACTATACAGGAGAGTGTGATTCAAATTGAAGTACGATTTCACCGCCATTGAAAAGAAGTGGCAGACCCGTTGGAAGGACGAAAAGACCTTCGCCTGCAAGACCGGTGACACCTCCAAGCCCAAGTTCTACGGCCTGGTAGAGTTCCCCTATCCTTCGGGCAACGGCCTGCATGTGGGCCACGCCCGGCCCTATACCGCCATGGACGTGGTGGCCCGGAAGAAGCGTATGGACGGCTATAACGTCCTGTTCCCCATCGGCTTTGACGCCTTCGGCCTGCCCACGGAGAACTACGCCATCAAAAACCACATTCACCCTGCCAAGGTGACGAAGGACAACATTGCCAACTTCACCAAGCAGCTGCATATGCTGGGTTACTCCTTTGACTGGGACCGTGTGGTGGACACCACCGACCCCAGCTACTACAAGTGGACCCAGTGGATTTTCCTCCAGCTCTACAAGCACGGCCTGGCCTATAAGACCACCATGCCCGTGAACTGGTGTACCTCCTGCAAGTGCGTGCTGGCCAACGAGGAGGTTGTGGAGGGCGTGTGTGAGCGCTGCGGCTCCCCCGTCATCCGCAAGGAGAAGAGCCAGTGGATGCTGAAGATCACCGCCTATGCCCAGCGGCTCATTGACGACCTGGACGGCCTGGACTTTATCGAGCGGGTGAAGATCCAGCAGCGCAACTGGATTGGCCGCTCCACCGGCGCCGAGGTCACCTTCAAGGCTACCACCGGCGAGGACATCGTGGTCTTCACCACCCGCCCTGACACCCTGTTCGGTGCCACCTATATGGTGCTGTCCCCCGAGCATGAGCTGGTGAAAAACTGGCTGGAGAGCGGCA
>CAUFAM010000028.1 GCA_959022875.1 uncultured Oscillospiraceae bacterium
AGAACGGGCCGGCCCCCTTTTTAGGAGGAACTACGATGAAACTCACCCAATTCTGGCGCAACGGCCAGCCCGCCCTGGGCCTCTGGACTGACCAGGGCGTTTTGGATGTGGCCGCCGAGGCCACCCGAAGAGGCTGTACGGTACCCGATACCATGGCTGCAGCCATCCCTCTGGGCATCGATGCCCTGAACCGGCTGCTGTCCCCCCTGCTGGAGGACGCTCAGTGCTTTACGGATGCCCCCCTGGCCCCTGTGGTTTCCCAGCCGGGGCGCATCCTGTGCATTGGCCTTAACTACCGGCAGCACGCCAAGGAGTGTAACCTCCCCCTCCCCCCTGCCCCGGTGCCCTTCAACAAGTTTTCCAATGCCCTGGCCGCCCATGAGGACATTATCACCCTCCCCAGCGAATACAAGGAGTATGATTATGAGGCGGAATTGGTGGCTGTTATGGGCAAGCCCGCCCGAAATGTGGATAAGGAGCATGCTCTGGACTATGTTTTCGGCTATACCTGCGGCAACGACCTGTCCACCCGGGATCTGCAATTTGCCCGGGGCGGACAGTGGCTGCTGTCCAAGACCTTTGACGGCTTTGCCCCCATCGGCCCCTGCCTGGTCACCGCCGACGTTCTGAACCCCGGACAGCTGGACATCTCCAGCACCGTCAACGGGGAGGTACGGCAGAACTCCAACACTTCGGACATGATCTTCTCCCTGGGTGAGATCATCTCCGACCTGTCCCGCCACTTCACCCTCCAGCCCGGCGACCTGATTTTCACCGGCACCCCCCAGGGGGTCATGCAGGGCTACCCCGCCGATCAGAAGCGCTGGCTGAAGCCCGGCGACCGGGTGGACATTACCATCCAAGGCATCGGCACCCTCTCCAATACCTTCTGCTAAGCCGGTATGAAGAAGTTACTCTCTCCCCTGCTGGCACTTTTTTTGCTGGCCGGTTGTTCTTCCGCCCCAAATGAGCCCCTTCCCCCGGAAGCGGCCCAATCGGTCATCGCTCCCCTCCCCAGCGTGAGTACCTCTGCCGTCCAGGAGAGTGCTCCGCCGCCTCAGGAGCAGCCAGACCCCCGGCAGGAGGCCATTGACGCCCTTCTGTCCTCCATGACGGCGGAGGAGAAGGTGGGACAGCTCTTTTTTGCCCGCTGCCCTCTGGAGGACGCCGCTGCACTGGCGGAGGAATACCACCTGGGCGGGTACCTGCTCTTTGGCCGGGATTTTAAGAACAAGACCCGGGAACAGGTACAGCAGGACATTGCCTCCTATCAGCAGGCCGCCGCCATTCCCCTGCTCATCGGGGTAGACGAGGAAGGGGGCACTGTGGCCCGGGTGAGCGCCAATCCCAATCTTCGCCCCCAGCGCTTTTCCTCCCCCCAGCAGCTCTATGCCCAGGGAGGGCTGGAGGCCATCCTGGCCGACACAGTGGAGAAGGATGCCCTGCTCCAGGACCTTGGCATCCACGTAAACTTCGCCCCGGTGGCCGACCTTTCCACCAACCCGGAGGACTTTATGTACCTGCGCACTCTGGGCCGGGATGCCCAGGAGACCGCAGCGTATATTTCCTGCGTAGTGTCCCAGATGGAGGCAGACGGTATGGGCAGCGTGCTGAAACACTTCCCCGGCTACGGCCCCAATGTGGACACCCACACCGGCTCTGCCTTGGATGAGCGGCCTCTGGAGCAGTTTTGGGCGGAGGATTTTCTCCCCTTCCAGGCAGGTATCCAGGCCGCTCAGGGCGGCAGCACCGCCGTGCTGGTCTCCCACAATATTATGGCGGCGGTGGATGAAACCCTGCCCGCCTCCCTCTCCCCTGCCGTTCACCAGCTTCTCCGGGAGGATTTGGCCTTCCAGGGGGTCATCCTCACCGACGACCTGGCCATGGATGCGGCCGCCGACTACCACGCCGCTCCGGCGGTGCTGGCCCTGGCGGCGGGCAACGATATGCTGGTCTCCACCGACTTTGCCACGGAAATTTCCCAGATTCTTTCCGCCCTGGAGGAGGGCGTGCTGTCCATGGAACAGATTGATGAGGCCGCGGCCCGGGTTCTGGGTTGGAAATATGACCTCGGACTTTTGGCATAAAAAAATCCCGCCGTTTGTACGGCGGGATTTTTTTATCCTAACAGAAGCATTAAAATGGGTACGGTAACAAAGCTGCAGAAAATGGACAGGCATGAGCCGGTGGCGGCATACTGTTCATCGGCGCCATAGGCCCCGGCCATTACGGTAATCTGGCTGACCACCGGCAGGGCACTCTCCACCACAAACACATCTCTGGCCAGGCCGGTCACTCCAAACAAAAGGCAGAAGCCCAAACAGATCATGGGGGACACCACCAGCCGCATTACCAGCATCACGGGATGCCCGGGCAGCAGGCGCAGGTTTTTCAGCCCCACCTCATACACGATAAACCCACAGTAGATGAGGGCCAGAGGGGTGACAGACTCACTTACATAGCCCGCAAAATTCATCAGCGGTTCGGGCAGGCGCAGGCCCAGCACCAACATGCAGATGGAAAACAGGACGCCTAAAATGGGCGGCTTGCTGAACATATTTTTCAAAAAACCGGCCGCTGAGGTGGTCGTTGCGGAAACCGTACCCGAGCGCTCGATGAGAAGAATTCCCACCGACTGCAAAAAGGTGGTGTTGGATAAGTAATAGACCATCAGGTAGGGCATGCAAGCCTCCCCAAAGAGCTGGGTACACACAGGGATGCCAATAAAGAGTGTGTTGGACAATCCCGCCATGGCTGCAAACACGCCCCAGCGCTCCCGGGGCAGACGGAGCAGCGTGGCAATTCCCATGGACAGCAGCAGGGTGAGCCCAATGCTCACAAGACCCGCCAGCAGCATCCAGCCCGCATGGGCCAGGCTGTCCCGGTCCAGGTTATTGAGCAGCCCCACAATACAGTTGCAGGGTACCGCGATATTGACAATGTACTTGCTGACAAACCGCTTCTCTTTGGCTGTCATCCAGCCCAGCAGCCCCATGACATACCCCAGGGACATAATCAGCAGCAGCACCAGACAGGCGGACACCGCATTAAAAAAACCGGCCATTGGACATTCACTCTCCCCAAAACAATCCGGGCCCCGGCGTGGCCTCTCCCCCGCCGGGGCCTATGGTAGTTATTCGCCTTTGTTTTCCGGGGCCTTGGCGCCGTTGCCCTTTGGGCGGTGACGGCGGCGGCGGCGGTTGGGCTTGTGCTCGCCCTTCTTCTGCTCAGAAACCTGCTCCTGCTTCTTGGGCTGGGGCTGAGGACGCTCCGCCTGGACGGGAGCGGCACTTTCTCCTCCCTCAGGGCGGGGCTTGCGGTGGCGGCTGCGGCTGCGCCGCCGGGGCTGCTCCTCCCGCTGTGTCTCCTGCTTGGGCTCCTGCTTTTCCTGGGGCTCCTCCCGGCTGGGGAAGGCGGCCTCCAGAGCGGCGGACAGGCGCTCCTCCTCGTTGAAGACGGTTCTCTCCTCAGGCTCCCGGCGCAGCTTGGCAAGCTCAGACAGGGGGGGCTCCACATAGCCCTCGGGCCGCTTTCCCTTGCCGTTGCGAATGACGCACAGCTCACAGTTGTGGTAGCACTTGGGCGTCTCCGGGGCGGAATCCAGCCGCACCTGCACCGTCTGGCGCAGCAAGTTGACGCTGCACACCGTACCCGCCCCGTCGGGGGTTTCCACAAAGGACTCCTGCTTGGGGGTGGTTTTCACCAGATCCTCATAGGCATCCTGCTCATACTTCAAACAGCACATCAGCCGCCCGCAGGTGCCGGAGATCTTGGTGGGATTGAGGGACAGGTTCTGGGTTTTGGACATCTTAATGGACACGGGATGAAAATCGTACAAAAACTGGGAACAGCAAAAGGGCCGTCCGCAGATGCCAAGTCCGCCGAGCATTTTGGCCTCATCCCGCACGCCGATCTGCCGCAGCTCAATGCGGGTATGGATGGCGCTGGCCAGATCCTTTACCAGGGCACGGAAATCCACCCGGCCTTCGGAGGTAAAGAAAAACAGCACCTTGCTGCCGTCAAAGCTGTATTCGGCGCTGACCAGCTTCATGTCAAGGCCGTGCTCGGCAATCTTCTGCTGACAGATGGAAAAGGCCTTCTTCTCCTTCTCCTTGTTCTTTTCCACGGCAGCGGCATCCTCCTGCGTAGCCGGACGCACCACCGGGCGCAGCGGGGCGGTAAGCTCGATCTCGTCGATCATGGTGTTTCCCTGGACACACTGGGCATATTCCTGGCCCCGGGTGGTCTCCACGATGACTCCGTCTCCCTCCTGGAACTGAATGCCGTTGGGATTAAAATAATATTGCTTTCCGCCGCTTTTAAAGCGGACACTGATAATTTCGATCATGCGAATTTCTCCTTTATGATAAAGGGCTCCCCCTCAGGGGTCCACAAACATTCCTGCACACAGCCAGCCCGCCAGCTGACCGGGATTGGCATTGAGCTGGGCGGCACCCCGAAGCTGCTTGACCAGCTCGGCCGCCTTCAGCAGCCGCCAGCGGTCTCCGCCCCGGGCAATGCGCTCTCCCAGAGCGGCCTCCAAGGCATCCAGAAGGGCGGTCACTTCTTCCCGCCCACCCTTGTCCAGGGCCATGGCCGCCTGAAATACCACCAGCTCATCACCATTTTCCAGCGCCCGGGCCAGCTCTTCCGCCTGGCTCTTTCGCTGGGGAACACTTCCGTTGTCCTCCAGACGCTCCACCGCCCGGCCCAGGATCCCCTGGCAGTCCCGGACCGCCTGGTTTAGCTCCTCCTCGGGCTTTTGGGGGTAGCGGCCTTTCAGCCACATCAAACATTCCCCGGGGGATACAGGGGCCAGGGCCAGCTGTTCACACCGGGAGCGTATGGTCGGAAGAAGTCCCCCTTCGTTGCCCGCAAGGAGCAAAAAGGATGCATAGGCGGGTCCCTCTTCCAGCAGCTTCAGCATGGCGTTTTGGGCGGAGGCATTCATCTGGTCGGCCTGTTCCAGCCAGTATACCTTCCGTTTGCCCTCGTTTGGGCGGATATAGGCATCGGTACGCAGAGCGCGCACCTGATCCACGGTGATGGATTTCCCCTCACCGGGACCGGAAATCATGGTCACATCCGGGTGGATGCCCCGCAGGATCTTCTTGCAGGGGCCGCAGCTTCCGCAGGGGCGGTGAGCGGCGGGAGCCTCGCAGAGCATGGCCTGGCTCACCAGCCGGGCGAGGGTATGGCGTCCGGATCCCACCGGGCCGCAAAGAATATAGGCATGGGACAATCCCCGGCTCTCCTGACGCAGGGAGAGCTGATCTTTGATTCTGCGGTTGCCCGCCAGTTGCGACAATTCCATAAACTTCCTCGCTGCTCTGCCGTTTTACAAAGAGGTCACAATCCTTACCTCTGACTTTACATTATATCCTATTTGTGCAAAATAGGCCAGTTCTTTTTTTGAAATGACCTCACCCGGGGCCACTACCGGCACACCCGGGGGATAGGGGGCGATCTGACAGGCCGCCACTCTCCCCTCGCACGCCTCCAGGGGGCGCAGCTCACTGGGAGCAAAGAGGGCCTGGCGCACCGACAGGGCCCGCTCAGGCAGGTGGGGCGCAGGCAGCGGCGGACAGGCACCCATAAAGGGGCGCAGCTGTTCCAGAACCTCCTCCAGCCGGTCAAAGTTACGCTCCAGATCCTGAGGGGTACCGATCAGCACCACATGGCCTCCGTCCTCCATCTCGGGGTACACATTCTGCCGCTCCAGCATCCCGGCAAAGGCGGGGCCATCCTGAACACAAAGGGTCAGCCGGGTAGGATCCAGGGCCAGGCTATCTTCCCGCAGGCAGGGGTACTTCTCCCTTAGAGCGGCCACCCGCCGGGCCGCCTTTTGGTACTCCTCCGCTCCCCCGTCCTCCAGCCACTGCCGGGCGGCGTCCAGGCTGGCCATCAGCACATAGGAGGGACTGGAGGTACCATGGATGCTGGCATGGAGACGGACCAGATCCTCGTCGATCCCGTTGACAAACAGCAGCGCCGTCTGTCCCATGGCGGGCAGGGTCTTGTGGGCGGAGACTACCACCAGGTCCGCTCCCTGAAAGGCTTCCACACCCAAAAAGGGCAGATGGGCCCCGTGGGCTCCATCCACAAAAAGTTTTCCACCATGTGCATGGACAATCCGCCCAATTTGGGAAACGTCCGATAACACACCGGCATAGGTTGGCGAGGTTATACAGACTGTTTTGATATTTGGATGCTGATGCAGAATTTTTTCCACATATTCCGGTTCAATGTGGGCAATGATCCCCTCCTGCTCCCTCCAGGGCCGCTCCAGATAGACGGGCTCCAGATCCAGCAGCGCCAAGGCATTGAACACCGCCCGGTGGCAGTTGCGGTCCACAAGCACCTGATCTCCGGGCCGGCAGCACAGGGAGAGGGCCGTGTGGATGCCCATGGTGGAACCCCCGGTCAAAAACTGGCAGCAGTCAAAGCCAAAGCGCTTGGCCCACAGATGCTGGGCGGTGTCAAAGGGTTCACCCCGCTGATAGAGGTTTCCCGTGGAGGAAATCTCCGTCACATCCAGCGCCGCCGCCGACATCAGTTCGGGAACGGGTAAAAACACCCCCTTGTGGCCGGGCATATGAAAGCGGGCGGGCTTCTTTTGGGCATATTCTTTCAATACATCGTACAGGGGGGTCATAGGGAATACCTCCGGATAAAAAACTACGCGGCGGGAGGAAGTCCTCCCGCCGCGTGATCTGCCATATTACTTCTGGCCGGGCGCATAAGCCACAACAGTGCGGCGGTTGGGCTCCACACCGGTGGAATAGGTGGTGACATTGGGATAGTCCTGAAGGGCGGTATGAATCACATGGCGCTCGTAGGCGTTCATGGGCTCCAGGGTCATGTTCTTGTGATACTTGACCACTTTGCCGGCCACCTTCACGGCCAGGCGCTGGAGGGACTCCTCCCGCTTGGCCCGGTAGCCCTCGGCGTCCACATGGATGCGCACCCGCTTGGACAGCCCCCGGTTGACGGAGTAGCTGGTCAGCTGCTGGATGGCGTCCAGGGTCTCGCCCCGGCGGCCGATGATGGCGCCCAGGTCCTTGCCCTGGAGGATAACCTTGTAGTTGCCCTCGTCGGTAACAAAGATCTCAGGGGCAGCCTCCACATGCAGATGCTCCATCAGGCCGGTAAGGAAGCCACGGATCTGAGCGGCCCGGGCATCGTCCTCAGCGGCAGGGGTCACATGGACAGGGGCGGCGGGAGCTGCCTTGGGGGCGCTGCCGATGATGACCTCATCCCCCTCCTGAAGGCGGTTTTTATTCTTGGGGCGGCGGGTTTTCTCCCGGCGCTCGGGGCGGGGCCGGCTGCTCTTGGGGGCATTCATGCCGGGCTTGGCAGCCAGAATGGTCTCCTCCTCCACAGGGGCGGACACGGCCTGGGCCTTTTCCTCCTTGGCCTGGGGAGCGGACAGCAGCACCGTCTCCTCCATTACGGCCTTCTCCTCCGCCGCAGGGGCGGCGGCGGGAACGGCCACGGGCTCCTGCTCCTCCAGAATCAGCTTCTTGGCGCAGGGAACCCCATTTTCCTCCTCATAGCTCACTCGGACCTTGGCGGGGTTGCTGCCGAAGCCCAAAAAGCCGGACTTTGCACGCTCGATGACTTCGATGGACACGTCATCCCGTTCCAGACCCAGCTGAAACAGGGCGGCGGAAATGGCATCCTCTTCGGAGCGACCGGTGGTTTCAATCCACTTCAACATTATTCGGCCTCCTTCTTCTCGTCCTCGTCCACTTCTACCTCGACCTGTTCCACTTCCACCTCAACGGTTTCCATCTCCACAGGCTGGGTATTCTCTTCCTCAGCGGGCGCGGGCTTGACTTCCTCAGGCTGAACGGGCTGCTCCACCACGGCGGGGGCCTGCACATCCTCCGTCTTGGGCTTGGGCTCTTCCTTCTTCTCTTCAGCCTTGGTCTTCTTTTTCTTGTCCTTGCCGGCGGCGGCAGCTTCCTGCTCCGCCCGGATCAGCTCATTGGGGTCCACATAGGGGGTAACCCCGCCAAACCGGTCGGGAATATAGGCACGACCGCGGGCATAGGCACGGATGCCCTCCCGGCTGTCCTCTTTGTTGACACCCTCCTGGTCGGGCTCAGCCTTCTTCTGGCCGGGCTTCTTCTTGCCCCGGTTCTTCTTCTCTTCCTCCAGACGGCGGGCACGCTCCAGGCGGGCCTCCTCCTTCCGGCGCTTCTCCTCTTCCTTCTCCTCCTGCTCCCGCTTTTCGGCGGCGAGACGGGCGGCCTCATAGTCCTTCTTCAGCATCTTGGCGCAGATAACTTCCTGAACCATGTTGACCAGGTACTGGGTCACCCAGTACACAGACAGACCGGCGGGAACGGTAAAGCCAATCCACAAAGACATGAGGGGCATCATCCACATCATCATCTTGTTTGTGGATTCCATCTGCTTGTTCTGGGGCTGCTTGTTGTTCATCTGGTTGGTGGCCATGGACACCTTCATGGACAGGAAGGAGATGAAGGTGGACACCAGGGGCAGGATGAACAGACCCACAGAGGCCAGGGTGATTCCGCCGGCCCAGAAGTTCCAGGTGGGGATCTTGGACAGGTCCAGACCTAAGAACTGGAAGTTCAGCACAAACAGGCCGTCTCCGGCGCCGGCAAACTGGGCGTTCAGGGCAGCCTTCAGGCTCTCGATGTTGCTGGAATTGATGAGGGAGACCAGATACATCTGGTTATAGGCGCCATTCTCAAAGATATGGGAGATCTTCCCGCTGGCCACCTGCTCCACCAGCTTGTCCATGGCGCTCTGGCTCATCCAGCCGTTGGCCACGGCCACGGTCTGCCAGTCCAGCTGGTCAGCCAGCAGCTGAATCTGCTCGGCAGACAGCTGCATGAAGTAGGTCAGAGGCTCACGGATAACGCCGTACAGGGCGATCAGGACCACCATGGGGATCAGGGACCACAGGCAGCCGCCCATGGGGTTGACCTTCTCCCGCTCATAGAGCTTCTGAACCTCCAGGTTATAGCGCTCCCGGTCCTTGCCGTACTGCTTTTGCAGCTGCTGCATCT
>CAUFAM010000029.1 GCA_959022875.1 uncultured Oscillospiraceae bacterium
ACGGCAACGATATGACCATGATCGTCTCCGGTATCCTGCTGAAGAAGGCGGTGGATGCCGCCCGGATTCTGAAGGAGCAGGGCATTGGGGTCAAGGTTCTGGATATGGCCACCATTAAGCCCCTGGACAACCAGGCCGTTATCCAGGCGGCCCGGGAGACCGGCGCCATTATGACCATCGAAGACCACACCATCTTCGGCGGCCTGGGCAGCGCCGTGTCCGAGGTCGTGGTACAGAATTGCCCCGTTCCCATGGAACTTGTGGGTATTCAGGATCGCTTCGGCGAGTCGGGCGACCCGGAGCTCATCTACCGGGACCACGGTATGGATGTGGATTCCATCGTGGCCAAGGCCAAGGCTCTGGTGGCCCGCAAGCAACCTTGATATACTAGATATACCAAATGCAGATTTCGTTCAGGAGGAAATGGATATGTCAGCACCTCATGTGTGTATTTTACAGACCAGCTTTGCCAAGCGGGAAGATACCATCGCGTTTTTGAAGGAGCGTGTTCCCGGCGTCCGGGTGGAGTTTATTACCGACAGCACCCTGCTGTCCGATGTGCGCGCCAACGGCGGCCCCACCCAGGCGGTCATTGACCGGATGACCCTGTACGCCAAGGCGGCGGAGATCTCCGGGGCCGACCTGATTGTCAACTCCTGCTCCACCGTGGGCGAGGTGGCCGACCTCTACGCCAAGGAAGTCAACATTCCGGTGATGAAGGTGGATCTGCCCATGGCGCAGGAGGCGGTCCGTCTGGGCACCAAGATTGCCCTGATCGCCACCGTGGAAACCACTCTGGACCCCAGCCAGCGCCTCATTGAGGCTGAGGGTGCCAAGCAGGGCAAAAAGATGGAGTGTACCCAGTATCTCCAGAACCCCGCCTGGGATGCCCTCCAGGCCGGTCACCCTGAGGAGCACAACCGGATTTTGATGGAGAACATCCGGGAGCTGGACAAAATGGGCTACGATGCCATCGTCATGGCCCAGGTTTCCATGCGGGCTCTTCTGCCCGATCTGAAGGATGTGAAGACGCCGCTGCTGTGCAGCTTCTTCTCCGGCTACGGCGCCGTGGCAGATAAGCTCAACGAGATTGCGCAGCAGAAGAAATAAGAAGTTTAGGAGGACGTTTACTATGAGCAAGAGACTCGTTTCTGATTTAATTGTGGATTATCTGGAGCGCCGGGGCGTGACCGAGCTGTTCGGCCTGTGCGGCCATACCGTCATCGGCATGCTGGACGCCCTGTCCAGAAGCAAGAAGCTGCGCTACATCGGCACCCGCCATGAGGCCATTGCCTCTACCGCCGCCGACGGCTACGCCCGCGTGACCCACAAGGCCTCTGTGGTCATGTGCCACCTGGGCCCCGGCCTGACCAACGTGATTATTGTGTGTTGCTGCAAAGGAGGCGCAGCGGAGGGAGCGAGCCTTGCCGCAGGCGGCGAGGGGAGTGATCCGGAGCTTGTGCCGGCGCGGGTCAGAGTTTAGGGCAAACAGCAGATAAAAAACAAACCAGACAGAAAAGTGATAAAAGATAAAGAAAGCCGCTGAAATCATACGATTTCAGCGGCTTGTTGGTTGCGGGAGGAGGACTCGAACCTCCGACCTCCGGGTTATGAGCCCGACGAGCTACCAACTGCTCTATCCCGCGATATGGTGCCGGAGACCGGGATCGAACCGGCACGGGATCGCTCCCACGGGATTTTAAGTCCCGGGCGTCTGCCAATTCCGCCACTCCGGCATAGGGTGGCTTCCGGTCTGCTCCTTTAGAGTGCTTAAATAGATTATCACAAACATGTCCCTGTGTCAAGAACAAAATTTAAAAAATTATGGAAAATAGTTGCACGCAAACGTACACATATTTTATGCTTCCGAGCATATACTGATTTGTATATCACAACTTTACGATTGGAGGAATCAGATATATGGGTGATGAAACGATTTTGATGCCTGACAGCGCCATTAAGACCGGTGAACGAAAGGATGATTTGGACGATCTGATCTTTCGTGGAGAGGGATGGCTGATCAGCGACCGATAAAAAAGGCCGTCTTCCTGGTGGGAGACGGCTTTTTCCATGAAAGAACAGGTTTTTCTTTACAATTCCGGGCCATTCATATATAATAATTGGGCTGAAATCGGAATTTAGAAGAAAGAGTGGGACAGTTATGCTCCAGTTTGATGAATATAAGGTAAAATTGAACAACCTGGCTCCCGCCCTGAAGGAGTTAGCTCAGGCGCTGGATTTGGAGAGCGCTGAGCGGGAGCTTGATATGCTCCAGGCTGAATCTGCGGCAGATGGATTTTGGGATAACCTGGCCAAAGCCCAGAAGGTCCAGCAGCGGATCAAGAACCTTCAGGACAAGGTAGACAGCCAGACGAAGCGTCAGAGCCAGTGGGACGACCTGATGGCCCTGTGTGAGATGGGCAACGAGTTTGAGGACGAGTCGCTGCTGCCGGAACTGGAGGAGGGCTTTACCCAGCTGGAGACCAATATGGAGTCTGCCCGGCTGGAAACCCTGCTCACTGGAGAATATGACCGCTCCAATGTGATTTTGACGATCCATCCCGGTGCAGGCGGCACTGAGGCCCAGGACTGGGCCCAGATGCTCTACCGGATGTACACCCGCTGGACCGAGCGCCACGGCTTTACCTACCAGATTATGGATTATCAGGAGGGAGACGAGGCGGGCATCAAGTCGGCGACCATCATGATTGAGGGCGAAAATGCCTACGGCTATCTCCGGGGCGAGCATGGTGTGCACCGTCTGGTGCGCGTGTCCCCCTTTGATGCCAATGCCCGGCGTCAGACTTCCTTTGCCTCGGTGGAGGTCATGCCTGACCTGCCCGAGGATGTGGAGATCGAGATCCGGCCCGAGGACATTGAGATGCAGGTGTACCGGGCCAGCGGCGCCGGCGGCCAGCACGTTAACAAGACCTCCTCTGCGGTGCGTCTGATTCACAAGCCCACCGGCATCGTGGTGGCTTCCCAGCAGGAGCGCTCCCAGTTCCAGAACAAGGACAACTGTATGAAAATGCTTCGGGCCAAGCTGGTGGAGCTGCAGATGCAGGAGAAGGCGGAGAAGATTTCCGACCTGAAGGGCGTGCAGCTGAAGATCGAGTGGGGCAGCCAGATCCGCTCCTATGTCTTTATGCCCTATCAGCTGGTGAAGGACAACCGCACCGCCTTTGAAACCAGCAACATTAATGCAGTGATGGACGGCGATCTGGACGGCTTTATCAACGCCTATCTGACCGCTGAGGCCACCGGAAACTGGGCCACCAAATAATGTGGAAAAAGGATATTCGTCCTCTTGGGCGAATATCCTTTTTTTGTTGAC
Organism: uncultured Oscillospiraceae bacterium; assembly: GCA_959022875.1. Lineage (GTDB taxonomy): Bacteria > Bacillota > Clostridia > Oscillospirales > Oscillospiraceae > Lawsonibacter. The sequence continues at coordinate 3,335 of CAUFAM010000029.1, forward strand.
AGAAGCTGGGAAAAAACGGTATGATGATACCAGAAACCGAATATAAGGAGGGACGGCAATGAAAAAGGGCAGACTGGTACGGATGGTGTGTTTGGGACTGCTTGTGGCGGCACTTGCTGCCTGTGGAAACGGAGAATCCGCGTCCTCTCAGGCGGCGTCTCAATCGGAGGAAATTCCGGTGATTGCCCCGATCCCCGAACCGGTACAGGAACCGGAACCTGAGCCCGAGCCCGTCTATCCCTATACCAATCCCCTGACGGGGGAGGGGCTGATGGAGGACATCAGCGGGAAGCGGCCCATTGCCGTTATGTTTAATAATCTGGAAAAAGCACTGCCCCAGCTGGGGGTGGGGCAGGCGGATGTGATCTATGAAATTGTAGCCGAAGGCGGGATCACCCGGATGATGGGCCTGTTTCAGGACATCCAGGGAGCGGGGGATCTGGGAGCGATCCGCTCGGCCCGGGATTACTATGTGAACCTGGCCTACGGCCATGACGCCATTTATGTCCACGCCGGAGGCAGCCCCCAGGCCTATGAGGCCATCAAAGGCTGGGGTGTTTCCGCCATCGACTTCGTCAACGGGCCGTGTGGGGTGGACAGCTGGCGGGATCAGCAGCGCCGGGCCAGCGCTGGGTATGAGCACTCCCTGCTTACTTCCAGCACCAACCTTGTGGAGCAGATGCCCTCCTGGTTCCGGCAGGAGCATAAGGAGGGCTATCAGGTGGGCTGGGCCTTTGACAAGGAAGCGCCGGCCGGGGGAGCTGCGGCCACCAAGCTGACGGTGCCCTTTTCCACCTATAAGACAGGGTACTTTACCTATGAGGAACCCAGTGGCCAGTACACCATTTCCCAGTACATCAACGGCAAAGACCGGGAGTATGTGGACGGAAACACCGCAGAGCCGGTACAGGTCTCCAATGTGCTGGTGCTCTATACGGACATATCGGCCATTGCCGGGGATTCCGCCGGGCGCATGTCTGTGCGCACCACGGGAACTGGGGAGGGGATCCTTCTTCGGGATGGACAGGTCTACCCCATTACCTGGCAGCGGGACAGCAAAAGCGGCTGCTACGAGTTCCTGGGGGAGAATGGCGGAGAGATCCCCCTCAAGCCGGGCAGCAGCTACATCAATGTGGTGAAAACCTCTGCCCAGGTGGAGTGGAACTAAGGGATTTTTCCAGAATTTAACCTGGATGGGCCCCTGGCACCCCTTGCAAAGAGGGGAGAAAGAATGGTACAATAGCTTCACCCGGCGATGTCTGCGGACAACCCGGGTGAAGCTTGTGTTTTGAAACCTGCGGGATCGCACGACCCAAAATTGAGACGAAAGGAAGTGGGGCTGAACATGGAAGGCCGAAGTTGCAATTACGATGCCGATAGCCGCTGTCACAGACGACGGGCGGTGGAGCCTGGGCCATGGCGGTATGGCCTCTGCTTCATCGCCGGAATGGAGCCTCCCAAAGGGTAACCAGCCGTGGGGGTTCCCTGTCTGTGTGCGGCCACAGGGCCGGAGGGCGTTTGGAAAGCGGCCATGTGCTGACCGTTTTCCAAAGGTTCTCCCATGCCCCGTGGCCTTTTGTCTTGCATGCAAATTTTGGGGAGGGGAATTTGCCATGCATGAGAATTATGATCTGGAACAGTTGATGGAGCTGGTGGAGAAGCGACAGTTCCGCCGCCTGCGGGAGGAACTGGCCCAGATGAACGAGGTGGACATCGCCGAATTTCTGGACGAGCTGGAGGTAGAGCAGGAGATCCTGGTCTTCCGGCTGCTGCCCAAGGAGCTGGCCGCGGCGGTGTTTACCTACCTGGAGGACAGCGAAGACCAGGAGAAGCTGATTGGGGCCCTGAGCGATAAGGAGCTGAGGGAAGTTCTGGACGAGCTGTACCTGGACGATACCGTGGACATTATCGAGGACATGCCAGCCAACGTGGTTTCCCGTATTCTGCGCAACACCGATGCGTCCACCCGCAGCCAGATTAACCAGCTGCTCAACTATCCCAAGGACTCCGCCGGTTCCATTATGACCACGGAGTTTGTGTACCTCCACCCGGATGCCACAGTGGAGCAGTCCTTTGCCCGTATCCGGCGGGTTGGTCTGGACAAAGAGACGGTCTATACCTGTTACGTCACCAAAAACCGGATTTTGCTGGGCGTGGTGACGGTCAGACGGATGCTCCTGTCCTCCTATGAGACCCGGATTGGCGACATTATGGAGACCAACGTTCTGTCCGTCAACACCCACGAGGACAAGGAGGACGTGGCCCAGATGTTCTCCCGGTACGACCTGTCCGCCCTGCCTGTGGTGGATGGAGAAAACCGTCTGGTGGGTATCATCACCTTCGACGACGCTATGGACGTTATTGAGGAAGAGACCACCGAGGACTTCGAAAAGATGGCCGCTATCCTCCCCTCGGACAAGCCCTACCTCAAAACCGGGGTGTTGGAGACCTGGCGCTCCCGTATCCCGTGGCTGATGATGCTCATGCTCTCGGCCACCTTTACGGGGATCATCATTACAAGCTTTGAGTCGGCCCTGGCCGCCTGTGTGGTATTGACGTCCTTTATCCCCATGCTCTCCGGTACCGGCGGTAACTCCGGTTCCCAGTCCTCGGTGGCGGTGATCCGTGCCCTGTCCCTGGACGAGGTGGAGTTTTCCGATGTGCTGTCGGTTGTGTGGAAGGAAATCCGTGTGGCGGTGCTGTGCGGCGTATGCCTGGGCGCGGCCAACTTTGTGAAGATGATGGTGGTAGATCGGTGGCTGATGCATAACCCCGAGGTAACCGTGCCGGTGGCCCTGGTGGTGTGTCTGACCCTGATGCTCACGGTGATCTGCGCCAAGGTGGTGGGTTGTACCCTGCCTATGGCGGCGGAAAAAATCGGCATTGACCCCGCGGTGATGGCTGCCCCCTTTATTACCACGGTGGTGGACGCCCTGTCGCTGCTCATTTATTTTAGTATTGCCACCTGCGTGCTGGGAATCTGACCCAGTGTGCAAATGATTTGAGGAGGAATGATTCATGGCAACCTGTGAAAACCAAATGCCCTGCCCCTGCACCGCCAACTGCCCCCGGCATGGAAAATGCTGCGCCTGTGTGGCCCACCACCGGGATCACAACGAGGGCGTGCCCGGCTGCTTCTTTTCCAAGGAGGCGGAGGCCACCTATGACCGCAGCATCGCCAATCTGGCCCGGGATCACGGGCTGACTGTGGTGGAATAAGCAAAAATGGTTTCTCCCGGCAGAGCGTCGCTCTGCCGGGAATTTTTTGCGGGAAATGGGTAAAAAACCCCTTCTGTTTGTCTTGCAATCCCACATTTCCTTGGGTATACTGATTATACTTAAACGGAAAAAGGGGGCGAAACACATGATCCGGATCGCGGTGGCCGACGACGACAGGGAGTGTACCACACAGCTTTGCCAATACATTGAAGATTTTTCCCGGGAGAGCGGCTACAACTGCGACGTGACCGTCTACCATGACGGCGACGAGCTGGTGGAGCGGTATAAGGCCCAGTTTGACATCATCCTGCTGGATGTGGAGATGCCGTTTTTGAACGGGATGACCGCGGCGGAAATGATCCGGCGGCAGGACCCGGAGGTCATCATTATTTTTATCACCAACATGGCCCAGTATGCCATCCGGGGGTATGCGGTGGACGCACTGGACTATGTGCTCAAGCCGGTCAATTATTTCGCCTTTTCCCAGCGGCTGAGCCGGGCCATTCAGCGTATGGACCGCCGGGAGCGAACCTATCTCACCATCCCGGTGAAAGGCGGGGCAGTGAAGCTGGCGGTGCGGGACATCTACTATGTGGAAAGCCGCGGCCATCAGCTGATCTACCACACCCGCACCGGAGATCACTCCGCGGCAGGAGGCACTATCCAGCAGGCGGAGGAGGATCTGAAAGACCACGGCTTTTTCCGCAGCAACAAGGGGTACCTGGTGAATCTGGAGCATGTGGACGGGGTGCGGGATGGGTGTGCCCTGGTCCACGGGGAGCAGCTGATCATCAGCCGTACCCGGAAAAGCGCCTTTTTGGAGGCCCTGACCAACTACGTCAGCGGGTTGGGACGATGAACGTGGTGCCCAGCATCCCAAGGGTGCTCACCGCTCTGGCGGAGTGGGGGGCGTGCCTGGTCTATATCCAGAAGTATGAAAAGCGGCTGAAGGGCTGGCGGCTGTGGAGTGTTCTGGGGATTTTTCTTGTGGTGCAGAGCCTGTTTCTCCATGTGACCGGCTCCTGGCCGGTGGCCTTGTGGATTCCCTGCATGGCGGTGGCGGTGGGGCTGATGTTTGGATGTATCGCCCTGTGCTGCAACCTCTCACTGGTGAGCGTGGGCTACTGTACGGTGCGGGCCTTCCTGCTGGCGGAATTTGCCGCTTCCCTGGAGTGGCAGCTCTATGCCTATGGGGCGCTGCGGCTGGGAAAGGACAGCCTGCTGTACTCCGCCGCCTTTGCGGTGGGGGTCTATGGGGTGGTGTTCTTCCTTATGTACCGCCTGGAAAGCCGGCGCTCCATGCAGAATCCCATCCTGTCGGTACGGCCCCGGGAGCTGTGGCCTGCCCTGGTGATGGGACTGAGCTGTTTTGCCATGAGCAACCTGAGCTTTGTCTATGCCAACACCCCCTTCAGCGGCAGCTACATCAGCGACGTCAATAACATCCGTACCCTGGTGGATCTGGCGGGGGTGGTGATGCTCTACGCCTACCACATCCAGCGCAGTGAGCTGCGGGTGCAGTATGAGCTGGACGCGGTGAAAAATATTTTGCAGACCCAATATGCCCAGTACCGGCAGAGCCGGGAGAGCATTGACCTTATTAACCGCAAGTACCACGACCTGAAGCACCAGATCGCCGTGCTCCGCGCCGAGCCGGACGCCCGCAAGCGCGCGGATTTTCTGGACGGCATGGAGCAGGAGATCCGCAATTATGAGGCCCAGAACAAGACGGGCAATTCCGTTCTGGACACGGTGCTCACGGGAAAGAGCCTCTACTGCGCCAAGCACAAAATTGAGCTCACCTGTGTGGCCGACGGGGCCCAGCTCTGGTTTATGGATGTAATGGACATCTGTACAGTCTTTGGCAATATCCTGGACAACGCCATTGAGTGTGAGCTGGGCATTGCGGACAAGGAGAAACGTCTGGTGCACCTGGCGGTGTACACCAAGAAGGGCTTTTTGATCATCCACTGCGAAAATTATTGCCCTCAGCAGGTGACGTTCCGGGATGGCCTTCCGGTGACCACCAAGCAGGATGCAAACTACCACGGCTACGGGGTAAAGAGCGTACGCTATACGGCCCAGAAGTACGGCGGCTCGGTGACCATGGAGGTCCGGGACCAGTGGTTTGTGAGCAATATCCTCATTCCCATTCCAAAGAAAGAAGACTGAAGCTGCGCCGGAATCCCAAGGGATTCCGGCGTATTTTTTTGCCCTCTGGCTAAATGGACAAAATCTGTTCATATTTTTTGTGAGTTAAGCACAAGGCAAAAAACCGTTTGCGCCGAAAAACGGTCAATTTGTGCGTTGGATGAAAAAAGCGGGTAAAATTCTGTTATGCTTTGCCCATCAAGAGGCGCAATGGGTAAATGCTGCGCTCAAAATGTATTAGGAGGAAGATGAAATGTTAAGTATCAACATGGACGACGTCATCAAGGTACTCAGTTC
>CAUFAM010000030.1 GCA_959022875.1 uncultured Oscillospiraceae bacterium
CCAGCAGCCGGGCGTCGGACAGAAGGCGCTCATAGACCGCCTGCCGGGCCTTCTCGCTGCCCAGAATGGCCGCGGTGCGGTCGGGCATGTCGCTGTCGGAGAGGATCAGGGCGTTGACGTGCTCCTGGTCGGTGCGGGCGTCGGTGCGGTCGATGACAAATTGATAAAAGGTATTGGTGGCCTGGGGCCCCATACCGCCCAGGACGCCGAGACGTTTGTTCATAGTATCACCATTTGAGAGAGGGTTTTGCCCCAAAAAGGGGGCCACAGGCCAGACAAAGGCGGCGTAGCCGCCCCCAAATGGAAGCCCAGCGCAGCGGGTTCCATTTGGAAAGGAGGAGCGGCGCAATGAGTGAGCTTTGCCCGTCAGGGCGAAGGGAGGGATATGAAGCCCGCGACGACGCGGGGCCCCATACCGCCCAGGACGCCGAGACGTTTGTTCATAGCTCAATCCTCGCTGGGTACCTTGTTATATTGGTCAAAGCGCTTGATGTTGCCAAGATGGTTCTTCCACACCCGCATCCGGCGCTTCAGGGAGTTGTCCTTGGAGTAAACCAGGGAGTGGCAGTCGGCCCCCGCCTTGATGAGGGCGCGCATCTCCTGGTGGTACTTCTTGGGGGTAAACTTGAAGGCCACCTTCCGGGGTACCATCCGCCACAGAGAGCGGTTTTTGGTCATGAGGAAGGGAAGCTCCTTCTCCTCCACATAGTCCTCCACCACAAGCTTTGCGATGTTGTGGCCCGCGCCGGTGACATAGTAGTTGCTCCGGCCCTGGCGGCAGTTGATTTCAAAGGCCTTGTACTTGCCGTCCCGGCGGTCGTACTTGATGTCAAAGTTGGAGAAGCCCACAAAGTGGAGGCTCTCCAGCAAAGACTTAATATTCTCCTCCAGAGCCTCATCGTGCTCGGTAATGATGACGGCGTGGTTGCCGATGCCGTGGGGGGAGTGCTCCTCCAGAAGCACGTGGCCCAGGCACATGAGCTTCACCTTTCCGTTATGGTCGGAGTAGTTGGTCAAAACCCGCATGTAGCTGTCGTCCCCGGGGATGAACTCCTGGAGCACCATGTGGTCAGGATAGCCGGCGGCGTAGACGTGGTCCAGGCTCTCCAGCAGCCCCTCCCAGCTCTGGCAGATGTACACCTTGGCCAGGGAGTGGTCGCCGCAGGCCCAGTAGGCCACGGAGTCGGCGGGCTTGGCGATGTAGGGCGGGCCCCAGGGGAGGGAGAAGTCGTGGCCCATGGACTTGTCGTAAATGAAGGTGGCCGGGTGGTCTACCCCGTGCTGGTCGCACAGCTCATAGAACTTCTCCTTGTTGATGAGGGTGTCCAGCAGATCCCCGTCAATGTAGGGGGCGATGACGTTGTCGGGCAGGTTGTCCTTGCAGTGGGCGGCCAACTGGACATAGCTGTCCCCGCAGCCCAGCAGAAGGATCTTCTTGTCCGGAAACTCCCGGGATACAGCCTCTACATTCCGGCGAAAGGCATTCATATCCTCGTTTTCCGGGCACACCCGGTAGTCGATGATGGCGCTGCCGTGGCAGGGAAAGGAGGGGTATTTGCCAAAGGCGACGGAGCGCACCCCATAGGCCTCATGAAAGGCCCTGGCCACGCTGTATACGTTGATGTCGCCGCCGAAGAGAAGGGGCTGAAAGGGAAGAGATTGATTCATGACAGAACTAACTTCCTTTATGTTGAAATAGTGGAAACTCTTGTTATCGGTATTCGATCTGGCAGCCCTTTGCAAACAGGGGGTCCAGATCAAAGATGGCCAGATCGCCGCTGGAGCACTTCAGGTTGGTTACGTCCAGCAGGGTCTCCCCTGCCCCGATGGGGCCCATGAGCTTGGCCCGCTGGTCACCGATGCGCACGGTGCGGTTTTTGCCCCGCCGCCAGGCATGGAAGAAGGCCCAGAAGCCGCTCTCCCGGGGGCGGGTGACCCCGTAGCCGTTCTGATAACCCACGGGGAGCACCGCCACCCGGGTGGGCTTTTTCAGGACGATGGGGCGGTCGGTGCCGATGATGTGCCCCTTGGGCAGCCACCGTACCTCCGCCAGTGGGACCTCCCCATAGCCCACGGTTTTCAGCCGGTCGTCCTTGGTGCGCCGGCACCGGCCCAGAATGGCCGAGCCCGCCCGCACCGCGTCCAGCCGGGCGCTGTCGTTGTGAAGCAGGGCGAAGGACCCCGCCGCGTGGACCAGGCCTGTCTCAAACCCGGCCTTGTGGATTACGTCCAGCACCTGGGAAAACTGCTCCAGCTGCTGCTGGGCCTCTGCGTCCTTGAGCTTGGCGGCGTGAAGCTGGGTATAGATGCCCGAGAGGGCCACATTGGGCAACGAGCGGTAGGCCAGCAGGATCTTCTCCGGCTCGCTGACCAGAAATCCCCCGAATCCCATGCCCGTGTCCACCTGAATGTGGGCGTCCACCACAGTGGAGCGGTTCTCCGCCAGGGCGTTGAGGGCCATGCCCGTGTCCACGGAGGAGATGGTGCACACTACATTGAGGTCCACCAGCCGCTCCAGCTCCTCCCGGTCGGTGGTGGAGCGGAGCATTAAAATCTCCTCGTCCACAAAGCCCGCCTGGCGAAGCTGCTCGGCCTCTTTGATTTCCGACACGGCAAACCGGCCGATGCCCTCCGCGCGCAGCAGCTGAGCCAGGGGGACGATGCCCGCCCCTCCCCCGTCGCCGGTGAGCACACCGAAAATGGCCGCCCCTGCGGCCCGGTCCTTGATAATGGAGAGGTTGTGCTTCACCGCCGATTTGTCAATGATCAGCTTGCGCATAAAAAGGCCCCCTTTTTCTGTCTCGGGATGGTTCCGATCATCTGGTTGTCTATGATAGTTCACAGGTTTGTGTCCTCTTATGACATACCATATCACTCTATTTTACCACCCATTGGGGGAAATAGCAATGAAAAAGGTGGGGGCGGCGGCTGCGGGCCCGGTTTCGGTTGCAATCCCGGGGCGGTTGGTGTAAAATATATCCACACTTGGCGAAATTATAAGGAAAATTTGAATACTGGAAAGGAGCGCACAGGAATGGACGACAAGGTAAAGGACTTGCTGGACCGAATTCGGGGAACCGCCAGCGTGGCGGCGGATGCCGCCGCCGATACCGCCCGGGTGGCCGGAAAAAAGGCCGGCCAGATGGTGGATGTGGCCAAGCTCAATGTACAGCTGTTTGACCTGAACGGGGATTATAACGAGGTTATGCGCCAGCTGGGCCAGGTCATGTACGACACCCACAAGGGTCAGGCCCCTGAGGGCGACCCGGTGACCCAGCTTCTGGAAAAAGCCGACGAGCTTTCCGAAAAAATTGCCGAAGTAAAGGCCCGGATTGCCGACCTGCGCCAGGCCCAGACCTGTCCCGGCTGCGGCGCTCCCTGCGGGAAGGGCGACAAATTCTGCCGTACCTGCGGCCAGGCACTTTAAGGAGGAACCGACATGCAGTATACCATGGAACAGTATGAGGCCAGCGCACAGGCCATCCGCAGCAAGCTGGGGGGCTTTGTGCCCAAGGTAGCGATGGTGCTGGGCTCCGGCCTTGGCTATCTGGGGGACGAGGTGGAAACCCCCATTGCCATCCCCTACGGGGAGATTCCCCACTTCAAGTCCTCCACCGCCCCCGGCCACAAGGGCCGGCTGGTGTTCGGCACCCTGGAGGGCCAGAACGTGGCGGTGATGCAGGGCCGCATGCACCACTATGAGGGCTACTCCTACGAGGACGTGTCCTATGCGGTGCGGGTGCTGCGCCTGCTGGGGTGCGATACCCTGATCGTCACCAACGCCGCCGGCTGTGTGAACACCCAGTGGGAGGCGGGCGACCTTATGCTCATCACCGACCAGATCAAGCTCTTCTCCGAGTCCCCCCTCCGGGGCGAGAACCTGCCCGCCTTTGGCGAGCGCTTCCCCGATGCCTCCCACCTCTACACCCTGCGCCTGCAGGAGCTGGCCCGCCAGACGGCCAAGGAGATGGGCATCCCCCTGCGGGAGGGCGTCTACTTCTACTGCTACGGCCCCCAGTATGAGACCCCTGCCGAGGTCCGGGCTGCCCGGATTCTGGGCGGCGACGCGGTGGGCATGTCCACCGCTCCTGAGGTCATCGTGGCCGGCCACTGCGGCATGGAAATTCTGGGCCTCACCCTGCTTTCCAACATGGCCGCCGGTATTCTGGACCAGCCTCTCACCGAAAAAGAGGTGCTGGATGCCGCCGAGGCCGCCCGGGAGAAGTTCTCCGGTCTGGTGCGCGCCTGCCTGAAGAAGCTGTAAGGAGTTTTACTATGTCTGTACTGTTCCAACATGTCACCGCCCTCACCATGGACCCCGCCCAGCCCCTTTTGAAGGACGCCTATGTGGCGGTGGAGGGGACTGCCATCGCCTCTGTGGGGACCACTCGCCCCCAGGGGGAGTTTGACCGGGTGGTGGACGGGAAGGGCCAGGTGCTCATGCCCGGCCTTATTAACTGCCACACCCATGTGCCCATGACCCTTATGCGGGGCTACGGGGGCGGCCATGATCTGCAGCACTGGCTCAGCGACTATATTTTCCCCGCCGATGCCAAGCTGGACCAGCGGGCGGTGGCCGCGGGCGCGGCCCTGGGTCTAGCGGAGATGATCGCCACGGGTACCACCTGCATTGTGGATATGTATATGAAGACCGGCACCATCGCCCAGCAGGTGATGGACGCCGGCATCAGCGCCCACCTCTCTTGCGGAGGGCTCTATTTCGGCGACCCCAAGGACTTCTCCCCCGACCAGTGTACCGACTGCCGCAACCAGGAGGAGCTCATGCAGCAGTGGCACGGAGCGGGAGAGGGCCAGATTCTGGTAGATGCCTCCATCCACGGGGAATATACCTCCAGCGCCCCCCTGTGGCAGTGGACGGCGGACTTTGCCCAGAAAAACAAGCTGGGTATGCACGTGCACATCTCCGAGACCAAGCTGGAGCATGAGCAGAGCCTTCAGCGCCACGGAAAGACCCCTCTGGCCATTCTGGACCAGTACGGTGTGTGGGAGCGGGGCGGCATCGCCGCCCACTGCGTGTGGGTGAGCGACGAGGACATGGACCTCATGGCCCGAAAGCACATTACCGCCGTCCACAACCCCGTGTCCAACCTGAAGCTGGGCTCCGGCGTGGCCCGGGTGCCCAAGATGCTGGAGGCTGGGGTCAATGTGGCCCTGGGCACCGACGGGGTGTCCTCCAACAACAGCGCCGACCTCTTTGAGGAGATCAAGCTGGCCGCCATGCTCCACAAGGGCGTCAGCCGCGACCCCATGGCCGTCACTGCTCACCAGGCCCTGGAGATGGCCACGGTGAATGCCGCCCGGGCTCTGGGCCGGAACACCGGCGTGGTGGCCCCGGGGAAGGTGGCCGACCTGATTCTGGTGGACTTTAACCGCCCCAACCTGATCCCCTGCCACGATGTGGAGGAAAACCTGGTATTTGCTGCCCGGGGCGGCGACGTATCCATGAATATGGCCCGGGGCAAGATCATATATGAAAAGGGAGAGTTTTTCACCCTGGATGTGGAAAAGATCCGCTCTGAGGTGGAGGACTATGCCCTGCCCCTTATTTTTGGTTGATGTAGGAGGCTTCCTATGGCCCAGCGTAATTCTCCCCCCCGCCGGCTGAGCGGGCAAAAGCAAAACACCTTCTTTGGCGGAGCAGCCATTCTGGCTGTGGGCATTCTGGTGGTTAAAGTCATCGGTATGTTTTACAAAATCCCGCTGACCAACATCATCGGGGAACAGGGTACCGCGGACTTTACCAACGCCTATAACATCTATACCGTGCTGCTCACCATCTCCACCGCGGGCCTGCCCGTGGCGGTGTCCAAGATGGTGAGCGAGGCCAATGCCCTGGGCCGCCGAAACCAGGTGCGTAAAGTTTTCCGCCTGTCCCTGACGGTGTTTTTGGCGCTGGGCGGCATCTCCTTCCTCATTATGTTCTTCCAGGCCGACCTGCTGGCGGGCATGATGAACGACGACAAGGCTGCCATTGGCATCCGGGCCCTGGCCCCGGCTGTGGTGTGTGTGGGCTGTCTGTCCGCCTTCCGGGGCTATGCCCAGGGGCACGGGGACATGGCCCCTACCGCCATCTCCCAGATCATCGAGGCCCTGTGCAAGCTGGTGGTGGGCCTGGGCCTGGCCTACTGGCTCATTAAGAGCGGCGCGGGACAAAGTGCCGCCGCCGCCGGCGCCATCACCGGCGTCACCGTGGGTACCGTGGTGGCAGTGGTCTATATGGCCCTTCACCATGTGAAGCGGAATCTGGAGCAGCCCCGGCTGTCCGGGGAGGAGGCCGATGGAGCGGGAGAGATTTTGAAGCACCTGCTTCAGATCGCCATTCCCATCACCCTCAGCTCCTCCATGGTGGGCATCGTCACGGTCATTGACTCCTCCCTGGTCCAGGGCCAGGTGCAGAAGGTGCTGCTGGAAGACCCCAGCAGCTGGGCCCTGTATGCCGGGGTGGCGGATTTCACGCCCCTCCAGGATGCCCTGGAGGCCTGGAAGCAGGCCATGGGCTCCGGAGCCCAGATCACTATGGACGCCCTCACCGAGCAGGTGAAGGCCGCCGCTGCGGCCCAGAACCCCACCACCCTCCAGAGTGCCGCTCTGGCCCTGGACGAGGTGCTTCAGGATCTGAGCCGCACCCTCTATGGCAACTACTCCGGCGCCATCAACATCTACAACCTGCCCACCTCCCTCATGGCGGCCATTACCGCCTCGGTCATTCCCGCCGTCTCCGGCGCGCTGGCCCGCAGGGACCGGAAGGGAGCGGCCCGGATTTCCGGCTCCGCCCTGCGCATTACCGCCCTGCTCTCCTTCCCCATGGGAATTGGCCTGTTCGTGCTGGGCACGCCCATTGTCCGGCTGCTGTTTGCCAGCCTCAATGCGGAGCTGGCCGGCTCCCTGCTGTCCACCCTGGGCCTGACGGCCATCTTCTCCTGTGTCACCCTGGTGTGCAACTCGGTGCTCCAGGCCTATGGCTTTGTGATCCTGCCCGTCATCGTCATGGTGCTGGGCGGCGTGGTGAAAATCGTCACCAACTATAACCTGGTGGGCACCGCCCAGATCGGCATCTACGGCGCCCCCACGGGGAGCGTGCTGTGCTTTGCCCTGTGCCTGATTCTTGACCTGGTCATCATCGCCCGGGTCATTCCCCACCGGCCCAAGTTTGGCCCCATTTTCCTGAAACCCTTCATCGCTTCGGCTATGATGGGCGCGGCCGCCTGGGCGGTGTACGGACTGCTGTACCGGGTGCTGTCCCATGTGCCCGAGGGAGAGACCCAGCGGGTCATCTCCTGGATGGGCAACGCGATTGCCACCATGGGCGCCATCGGTGTGGCCATGATCGTGTATGTGGTGCTGGTAGCGGCCCTGCGGGCGGTCTCCCGGGAGGATCTGGCCCTGATGCCCAAGGGGGACAAAATTGCAAAGCTGCTGAGAATTTGACATTAATTTCCATAAAAAGGCGAAAACTGGGGGAAGTGAGGCCATTTCTCCCAGTTTCCTATGGAAAATACAAAAATAGCTTGATAAGGAAGAGAAACTGTGGTAAATTCTCAATGTAACGCCCAGTATCATATGAATGATTTGCTGGAAATTATGAAAACCCTCCGCGCTCCCGGGGGCTGCCCCTGGGACCGGGAACAAACCCACCAGTCCATTCGTCAAAACATGCTGGAGGAGGCCTATGAGGCCGCCGACGCCATCGACCACGGGGACATGGAAAACCTGAAAGAGGAGCTGGGAGACGTCCTGCTCCAGGTGGTGTTCCACGCCCGCATGGCCCAGGAGGCGGGGCAGTTTACCTTTGACGATGTGGTGGACGGCGTGTGCCGAAAGCTCGTTTACCGCCACCCCCATGTATTCGGAACGGTGGAGGCGGAGGATGCCCAGGGGGCCCTGTCCACCTGGGATGCACAAAAGCGCCGGGAGAAGGGCCAGCGCACCACGGCTGACGCCATGGACTGCGTGGCCCGGGCCATGCCCGCCCTCATGCGCGCAGAGAAGATCCAGGGAAAAGCCCGGAAGGCGGGCTTTGACTGGGAGGAGGTCTCCCCTGCCCTGGACAAGCTTTCCGAGGAGGCTCTGGAGCTGCGCCAGGCGGTGCTGGAGCACTCCAACGTGGAGGAAGAGCTGGGCGATGTGCTCTTTGCCGCGGTAAAGGTGGGCCGGTTTGCCGGCGTGGACAGCGAGACTGCCCTTCAGAAGGCCTGTGAAAAGTTTATCAGCCGCTTTCGCCGGGTGGAGCAGCTGGCCCAGGAACCCCTGACTGAGCTGGATGTGCCCGAGCTGGAGCGCCTGTGGCGCCGGGCGAAGATGGAAGAGCGGGGCCAGGAGGAAGCTCAAGACTTAAAAGCTCCCTGATTGCAGGGCTTTAAGTATAGATCAGCGGCAGCCGGGAAAGACTGCCAACATGTACAGGAGGAAAACGACATGAACAAGACCGAACTGATTGCCGCCGTGGCTGAGAAGGCCGAGCTGTCCAAGAAGGACGCCGAGGCTGCGATTACCGCCGTTGTGGAGGCCATTACCGAGGCTCTCCAGAAGGAAGAGAAGGTTCAGCTGGTGGGCTTTGGTTCCTTCGAGGTAAAGAAGCGCGCTGAGCGCATGGGCCGTAACCCCCAGACCAAGGAGGCTATTCCCATTCCCGCCTCCAAGGCTCCGGTGTTCAAGGCCGGCAAGGCTCTGAAGGACGCTGTGTCGAAGTAATTTCCCAAGAAAAGCGGGGGGCGCTGTGTCGTGTCGCCCCCCGCTGAAGGAGTTTTCAGAA
>CAUFAM010000031.1 GCA_959022875.1 uncultured Oscillospiraceae bacterium
GCCAGCTCCCCATCGGCAAAGGCCAGCGTCACCCCCCAGGGGGTATGTTCCAGGTGCTCCCCGGCGGCAGCCAGAAAACTCTGGGCGTCAAAGGGCACCTGCTCCCCGTGGGTGGTGATCCATGCCTCATGGCGGGCCTCCAGATAGATGTCCTTCTCCTCCTCCCAGCGAATGGGCCGGAACCACAAATTCACATCCTTAGCCTTTCCCCCCTGCTTCCACCAAAGCTGCTTGCCCAGGGTAGTCAGTTCCTGGGGCAGATGGGAGGCATCGTTCTGAAAGCGGACGGTAAAGACACCGTCCTGATACTCCAGGCAGGACACCGCCGTATTCTCGCTGTGTCCCAACTGCCCCCACTGCTGGGGCGTCAGGCCATGGACATTGGCCAAGAACTGGCGGATGGCGGTACCGTGGGAAAAAATCGCCACGGTTTTGTTGGGATTTTCCTCGGCAATGCAGGTCACGGCCCTCTGAAGCCGCGCGCCTACCTCGGCCAGATTCTCTCCGCCGGGGGCACGCCAGGAGGGATCACTGGCATTAAAGCGGGCAATTTCCTCCCCCTCATGCTGGTAGACCTCCCCCCAGGGGCGGTCTTCCCAGGTTCCGAAATTCAGCTCCCGGAGCTCCGGATCAGTGTGCAGGGTGAGCCCCTTGGGCACATATACGGCCCGGGCGGTGGTTTTGGTGCGGTACAGGTCACTGGACCACACCACATCCACCGGAATGTCCCGGAAGCGCTCCTCCAGACACCGGATCTGGGCAAAACCGTTCTCGGTAATCAGGGCATCGTACCAGCCATGGATCCGGCGGTAGAGATTCCCCTCCGCCTCCCCATGGCGTACAAGATAAATGGTCGTCATTCGGTTTCCAACTCTCTGTGTTTAAATCAGTGGTGGGACTTCATCTCAAAGTGGATCAGCAGGGACAGCAGTCCCCGCAGCAGCACCACCGCCCCCAGCACTACCAGCTCATTTAAATCCCGAACCAAGACAGTCTTTAAAATCTCCGCCGCCATTTTGAATTCCAGGCTGGTGGCAAGGCCGTTGGCCAGGTCAAACTTCACATCGGTAGGCAGGTGGGTCACAAAGCCCTTGCAGTAGGTCCAAAAGGCCCGCAGGGCGGACACCACTACCACAAAAATTCCCATCAGCTCACACACCGAAATAATCGGCGGCAGCAGCTGGGCAATCAGTTCTTCCAGCACAGGCGTGCCTCCCAGGTTACCAGGGTTTTACGCCGCCGGTGAGCTCCCGCACAGCGGAAAGTCCCTGCCTTGCGGCAATCTCACAAAGTCCCTCCCGCACCTGAATGGGGGTAAAGGGATCGGCAAACAACGTGGTGCCCACTGCCACGGCGGTGGCTCCGGCCAGCATCATCTGGGCCGCGTCCTCACCCTTGGCAATGCCGCCCATACCCAGAATGGGCACCTTCACCGCCTGGGCAACTTCCCAGACCATGCGCACCGCAACGGGCAGCACGGCGGGCCCGGACAGGCCGCCGGTGTTCATCTTCAGAATGGGGCGGCGGGTGTTCACGTCAATTCGCATACCCCGGATGGTGTTGATCAGGGACAGGGCATCCGCCCCTGCGCCCTCCACCGCCCGGGCAATCTCGGTGATGTCGGTAACATTAGGGGAGAGCTTGACCATCACAGGGACATTGCCCGCGTGGGCCTTGGCCACCTCCGTCACCTCTGCGGCCAGCTCAGGGCGGGTGCCGTAGGCCAGGCCGCCCGCCTTCACGTTGGGGCAGGAGATGTTGACCTCGATCATGTCCACCCCGGCTCCGGAGAGCTTCTCACACATGATGCCGTACTCCTCCGGGGTGTTGCCCGAGATGTTGGCAATCACTTTTACATCAAACTGCCGCAGATAGGGCAGCTCATGCGCAATAAATGCGTCCACGCCGGGATTCTGAAGGCCCACGGAGTTGAGAATGCCCATGGGAGTCTCGGCAATACGGGGGCCAGGATTGCCCTCCCGGGGGTTCAGGGTCAGGCCCTTGGCACAGATGCCGCCCAGCTCGCTGAGATCAAAAAACTCGCTGTACTCCCGGCCAAAGCCGAAGGTGCCCGAAGCCACGCACACCGGGTTTTTCATCACCATCCCCGCCAGATTGACGGACAAATCCACATTAGGCATCCCAATTCACCTCCTTGGAATCAAAGACGGGGCCGTTCTTGCATACATGCTTGCGGCTGCCATCTTTCATATCGCACACGCACACCAGGCACGCCCCGATGCCGCAGCCCATCCGCTCCTCCATGGACACCTGGCAGGGAACGCCGAACTCCTCGGCCACCTTGGCCACGTTCCGGAGCATGGGCTTAGGGCCACAGGCTAGGACGGCGTCGTAGCCCTTGTCCTCGCTCAGCTCCTGCCGTACCAGCGCGTCCACAAAGCCGTGGTAACCCAGGGAACCGTCGTCGGTGGCCACCAGCACCTTGGCGCACTCGTCCTCAAAGCAGTCTTTCAGAATGATCTTCTCCTTGGACCGGCCGCCCAGAATGGCGGTGGATTTCCCCTGGGTATACTGGGCGCAGCCCCGCATGGGGGGGATCCCGATACCGCCGCCTACCAACAGGTAGCGGCCCTCAGGGTTCACGGAAAAACCGTTGCCCAGGAATCCCATCACGTCCAGGGTGTGGCCCACCGGGCGGCGGGCCAGCCACTGGGTACCCTCGCCCCGCACCTCAAAGACGATGGACACCAGGTCCTCAGGTTCACTCTCCTGGCAGGAACACACCGAGATGGGGCGGCGCAGCAGCAGCCCCTCTCCGCACTTCACGTGGACAAACTGGCCCGGTCCCTTGCAGCTGGTGCGGACCATGTCTCCGCACTCCAGAGTCATATAGATAGCGTCTCCCATTTGTTCCTTGGAGACGATTTTACACTTGCGTTCTACTTTCATCTTCTCACACCTTTATTCCCATTGTCCCGGTTTCATTTCTCCCAGGGCGGTTTGTTCCAGGGTTTCCGAGAGGCTTGCTCCGCCTTTCGTGAGGCCCGTTCTCCTTCTTCGGGCTCTGTCCGGGCCTTGGCACTGCGAGCTCCGCCCGCGTCCCGGGCAGCACACCAGGGGCAGGAGATGAGCGGGCTGTGTTTCCCTCCGCACACTGGACAAGTGACGGTCTGCTCCTCTACCGGGGATCCCTCCGGAATTTCCGGCGGCTGGGGCAGATAAAATTCTGCCCAGCCACACTGGGCGCAGCGCAGGATGTCCGCCTCCAGCCAGGCGGCAAACAGACCGTCCCGGGCCACCGGCCCGAAGAGCCCTTCCTCCCCCAGGTGGAAGGTTTTGCGCCCATAGCGCTCCATAGGGCCGCCGCAGCGCAGGCACTTATCCCCCGTACGCAGGGACTGGCGGGCCCGCTCCTGGCGCTGCCCCTCTTCCTTCATCCGGTTCAGGTAGGCCAGGATTCCCTGGGGATTTTCTGCCCGGCCGGTGTCCAGGGCACGCTGCCCACGCTCCTGCTGGGACAGCTCACTCATGAGCTCGTGGCACTGGGGGCACACCGTCTGCTCCACATTGCCGCACAGCATACGCTTGCTTCCAAACATTCCAAGCTCTTTGCCGCAGAAGATACATGTCTTTGCCATGGGTGTCCTCCCTTCCCGCTCATGCCGCCGCCCAGGTTACACTTTGCCGGGCCGGGGCTTACTCCACCGTTACAAAACGGGCGATGTCGTCCCGCATGGCGATGGCAGCGGCTCTTGCAGCCTCCTGGAAATCGTGGCCGTCACCGCCGGTCTTCTGCCAGGCGCACATGATTCCCCGGGAGGAATTCACAATGGCCCCGTGGCCCTTCTCGTTAAAGGCGTACTTCACATCCTCGGCGGTACCGCCCTGGGCGCCGTAGCCGGGCACCAGGAAGAAGGTGTGGGGCAGCCGGGCGCGCAGATCGGCAATCTGCTGGGGATAGGTGGCTCCGGTGACCGCGCCGGCCATGGTAAAGCCGTACTTACCCTCAGTGCCGGCAGCAATTTGCTCATTGAGCTCGCCCATCACCTCATAGATGGTACGGCCGTCGGCAGTTTTGATGTCCTGAAGCTCGCCGGAGCCGGGGTTGGAGGTCTTCACCAGCACAAAGGCGCATTTGTCCTCCCCCTTGGCCGCCTTCAGGAAGGGGTTAATGGAGTCGGAGCCCATATAGCCGTTGAGGGTGACGCAGTCGGCGTCAAAGGACTTAAACTCCTGCCCCTCGATCTTGGCCCCGGACAGCCAGCCCTCGGCATAGGCGGAGGCGGTGGAGCCAATGTCGCCCCGCTTGATGTCGGCAATGACAAACAGGCCCTTCTCCTTGGCATAGCGGATGGTGCGCTCCAGCATCTCCATGCCCTGCCAGCCCAGATTCTCATAATAGGCCGCCTGGGGCTTGACGGCGGGGACAATATCGCACAGGGCGTCGATGAGGCCCACATTGAACTGCCAGATGGCCTCCGCAGCCCCCTTCAGGCCCACGCCGTACTTGGCAAAGGCCTCCTTGCGGATATACTCGGGGACATACTCAATGCGGGCGTCCAGCCCGGCCACAGTGGGGTTCTTCTTTTCACGGATTTTATCCTGAAGTACGTCAAACGACATATGGATCATTCCTTTTCTCTATGATTTGTTGTAAAAGGGCATTTTACCCTCTGTCCTGATAAATGACCTTTCCTCCGGCAATGGTGTACTTGACCTTGCCCTTCAGCTTCCAGCCGACAAAGGGGGTGTTGCGTGCCTTGGAGGCAAACTGCTCGGGATCCACGGTCCACTCCTCATCGGGATCAAAGATCACCAGGTCCGCTGCCGCTCCCAGGGACATGTGGCCCCTGGACAGGCCCAGGATGTCGGCGGGGTTGGTGGACATGCGCTTGATGATGTTGGGCAGGTCCATCTTCTTGGTGTGGTAGAGCTGGGTCAGGGTGATGGCCAGACTGGTCTCCAGGCCGATCATGCCGCTGGGGGCTCGGGTGAGCGTGCGGGCCTTCTCCTCGGCGGAGTGGGGGGCGTGGTCGGTGGCAATGACGTCGATGGTGCCGTCCTTCAGTCCGGCAATGATTCCGGCCACGTCAGTCTTGGTGCGCAGCGGGGGGTTCACCCGGGCCATGGAACCCTGGGTGAGCACCTCATCCTCCGTGAGGGTAAAGTACTGGGGGCAGGTCTCACAGGTGATGTGGACGCCCTTCTTCTTCATCTTCCGGATGATTTCCACGCTCCGGGCGGTGGACACATGGCAAATGTGCACCGGAGCGCCCGTCTCCTCAGAGAGCATGGCGTCCCGCATGACCATGATCTCCTCGGCAATGGCAGGCCGTCCCTCCAGCCACAGCTGGCGGGAGACGCTGCCCTCATTGACCGCCCGTCCGGCCACCATGGTGGTGTCCTCACAGTGGCACAGCACCGGCATCTTCAGACCACGCACCCGGATGAGCACGTCCCGCATGAGGTTGGCGTTATCCACATTGTTTCCGTCATCGGACAGCGCCACCGCACCGGCCGCCTTCAGCTCCTCGGGATCGGTAGGTTCCTCGCCCCGTAGGCCCTTGGACACGGCGGCGATGGGATGGACCTGGACGCCGCAGGCCTCCTTGGCCCGGTTCAGCACATACTGAACCTGCTCAGGGCAATCGATGGTAGGGCTGGTGTTGGCCATGCAGGCCACGGAGGTTACCCCTCCCCGGGCCGCCGCGGCGCAGCCGGTGATGATGTCCTCCTTATAGGTAAGGCCCGGGTCCCGGAGATGGACATGCATATCCACAAGGCCGGGGGCTACAATCAGGCCCTTGGCGTCGATGACCTGATCGCACTCCACGTCAATTCCCCGCTCCATCATGGCCAGCACACCGTTATCCACCAAAATGTCCTGCAGCACCACCGCACTGGTCACCGGATGGACCACACGGCCGTTTTTAATCAAGAGTTTCATGGGCTTCCTCCCGAATTTTGTCCATTTTTTGCTTGTTTGGCCGGCTGCTTCCAGCCAGCCTATATTATCCTAATACTAAATTATAGCGGAACGGGTAGGAATTAGCAATGTGTTTTTCAGAATTTCCGGAAAGAATAGACAGCGGGGAACATCCAGATCTTTTTATCCCGTAAGGAGAGGATTTTTATGCAGAACAGTGGTATGGGTATGGGCATTTTCCTCACCGGCGCCATGGCCGGCATGGTAGCCGGCGCCGCCCTGGGCGCCTCCATGGCTCCCTCCAGCCGCCAGATCAAGCGCACCGTCAACAAGGCCGCCAAAAAGGTCAACCAGGCGGTGGACAACCTGGCCAGCGCCATCGAAATGTGATGGATTCGGCCAAACGGTAGTACCGTTTGGCTGAAGGAACAGCCCAAAGATCCCCCCTCGATTTCTTTGAAATGGTTGGGGGGATCTTTGCCGTCCCTGGTTGGAATTTTCCTTTACTTGTGTAACCTTTTCCATTATGTTTGGTTTAACAAACAGAACAGGCCGAAAGGGGGGATGGAAATGGAACCGGACTTTGCAGCGGTATGCGGGGACTACTACGACCGGGTCTACCGTTTCCTGCTGGCTCTGTGTCAGAATCCCCACCAGGCAGAGGATTTAACCCAGGAGGTCTTTTACCGGGCTCTGCTCCACATCGGCCGCTATGAGGAGCGGGGGCAGATGTTCACCTGGCTGTGTGCCATCGGGAAAAACCTCTGGCTCACCCAGTGCCGAAAAAAGCCGCCGGAGCCCCTCTCCCCCACCTTAGCCGCCCGCTCTGGGCCGGAGGAGGCCCTCTCCGCCCGAGAGACCCAGCTGGCTCTTCAGCGGGCCATTTCCTCCCTGCCCGAGGACTATCGGGATGTGGTGATCCTCCATATTTATGGAGGCATCCCCCTGAAAGAGATCTCCGCTCTGAAGGGGAAATCGGAAAGCTGGGGCAAGGTCACCTACTACCGTGCCAGACAACTGCTAAAACAAGAATTGGAGGGAACGCTATGACCAACCAGGACTGTGACATTATTCAGGATCTGCTTCCCCTGTACATAGATTCCTGCTGCCACCCGGGCAGCCGGGAACTGGTGGAGGCGCATTTGAAGACCTGTTCCGCCTGCCAAAAGGTTTATGGGGAAATGACCGGGGCCATCCCCGCCCCAGAAGAGCCCCAGCCGGAGCCGGAAGTCCCTTCCCCCTCAGAGGGTGCGGAGGAGAAAAAGGGAAAAAGCTTTCGCAAGGGGATGAAGAAAATTCGCCGGCGGTGGATTACCTCTCTCATTGTGGTGGTAATTCTGGTGCCCTTTGTGCTCATGGGCATCGCTCAGGTCACCGGGGACGGCATCTGCTACACCAATCTCCACGAGTTCTATCTGGCCCACGCCTTCCTGGGGAAGATGAAGGCAGGGGACTATGAGGGAGCGGCCCAGTACATCGCCCGGGAGGACGTCCGGGAGCGGTACCGGTTCAGCTGGTTTACCGAGGACGAGATGGCAAACTTTGATCAGGACGCTACCGACATCTTTGTAAAGGCCGCTCAGGGCTATACGGAGATGGGCGGACTGTCCGACTACCGTTTCCA
The DNA here is from genome assembly GCA_959022875.1 of uncultured Oscillospiraceae bacterium. Taxonomy (GTDB): domain Bacteria; phylum Bacillota; class Clostridia; order Oscillospirales; family Oscillospiraceae; genus Lawsonibacter. Next base: position 7,512 of record CAUFAM010000031.1, read on the forward strand.
CTGGGGCGGCTATGCCTCCGCTACGGTGGGCGCCCTGGACGAGGAGGAAAAGGTTGCATGCTATCGTTTTGACTTTACCGTCACCGTAGGCGGAAAAGACTATCGGGCCATCCTGGAAGTAAGCGACGATGGAGTGGAAGACTGCTGGATCTACGACAACCCCATGGGAGGGCCCCAACAACTCAACGACATCAACGAATGGGAGTACACCCTGTGGGACGAGTATGTGGAACGCTACTACGACGACGAGCGCAAGGCCCAGTATACCTGTTTTGTGGAACAGGAAGCCTATGAGAGTGGTCTTCAGGTATCTGGAGAATGATGCTTTCCCCCATAATAAAATTCAGCCCGGCGCACATGCTTCCTGTGCGCCGGGCTGCTGTGTTGTATGCTTATTTCTTGAAGCCGTCCTTCAGGCTGACGGCGCGGTTGAAGACCAGGGCTCCGGGCTTGGAGTCCTTGCTGTCGGCGCAGAAGTAGCCCAGACGCAGGAACTGGAAGCGGTCGCTGGGCTGGGCGTTGGCCAGACCGGCCTCCAGCTTACAGCCGGTGAGCACCTCCAGAGAGCCGGGATTCAGGCAGTCCAGGAAGTCCTTGTCGCCGCCGTCGGGGTTCTCATCGGCAAACAGGTTGTCGTACAGACGCACCTCGGCGTCCACAGCGGTCTCGGCGTCCACCCAATGGATGGTGGCGCCCTTCACCTTCCGGCCGTCGGCGGGGTTGCCGCCCTTGGACTCGGGGTCATAGGTGGCCAGAATCTCCACCACATTGCCCTGCTCGTCCTTGACGCAGCCGGTGCACTGGATGAGGTAGGCGCCCTTCAGGCGGCACTCCGGGCCGTTGGGGTAGAGGCGTTTATACTTGGGGATGGGGGTCTCCAGGAAATCGTCCGCCTCCACATAAAGGTGGCGGGAGAAGCTGACCTCCCGGGTACCGGCCTGGGGATCATTGGGGTTATTTTCCACAGGGAAGGTCTCGCTCTGGCCCTCAGGATAGTTGGTGATGGTGAGCTTGATGGGACGCAGCACCGCCATGGAGCGCTGGGCATGCTCATTGAGATCCTCCCGCAGGCAGTGCTCCAGGAAGCCGTACTCCACGGTGGAGGTGTTCTTGGCCACACCGATGCGCTCGCAGAAGTTGCGGATGGAGGCGGGGGTGTAGCCCCGGCGGCGAAGGCCGCACAATGTGGGCATACGGGGATCGTCCCAGCCGG
>CAUFAM010000032.1 GCA_959022875.1 uncultured Oscillospiraceae bacterium
AGCTCCTCTTTCGAGGAGTGGTATACCTGATCACAGAACTGACAGGTGAGCTCTGCCTGGCCCTGATCCTGGATCAGCTCGCCAAGATCCTTTTTTCCCATGCTGATCAGGGCCCGGGTCACCCGGTCCCGGGAGCAGTAGCAGCGGTACTCCACCGGATGCTTTTCCAGGATTTCCAGGTCAAAGTCCTTCAGCACCGCCCGGAGAAGGCCCTCTCCGTCCAGGCCGTCAGCCAGAGCGTGGCTCACCGAGCCCATGGCGTGGACACCCGCTTCAATTTTGGTGATCATGTCCTCGCTGGCTCCCGGGAGCAGCTGAATGAGGTAGCCGCCCGCAGCCGTGACGCTCTGATCCAGGCCCACCAGTACCCCCAGGGCACAGGCGGTGGGGATCTGCTCGCTTTCCACAAAGTACATGGCCAAATCATCGGCAATCTCGCCGGAGAATAGCCCGATGGATCCCACATAAGGCTCTTTCAGTCCGATGTCTTTGATGACCGTGAGGGTGCCGTCCTGGCCCACGGCTGCGCCCACGTCCAGTTTGCCCTGGTACTTCTCCATCAGTTCCACGTTGGGATTCTGAACATAGCCGCGTACGTTGCCTTCACAGTCAGACACCGCCAGAATGGTGCCCAGGGGGCCGCCTCCCTTGATTTGGAGGGTGAGGGAGCCCTCCTCCTCCTTGAGCATATCCCCCATCATAGAGGCGCCCAGAAGGGCCCTGCCCAGTGCTGCGGTGGCCATGGGCAAAAGCGTGTGGATGTTCCGGGCCCGCTCTACCAGATCCCGGCCGGTGACAGCCACTGCCTTGACCAGGCCTTCTCCCGTGATCGCTCTTACGATCTCATCGTGCATAGTTGATTAGTCCTTTCTTGCCGCGAAAAATACGCGCCCCTCTCCTGGTACAGGGGGACGCATTTTCAGTTCACCATAGGTTTTAATGTCCCGGAAGCCCGCCTGCTTCAGCATTTCGGTAAGCTCCTCCAGGGAATAGGCCCGCTCCTGGTGCAGTTCCTCGCCCCGTTCCCAAAGGCCAGATTCCTCATCCAGGCGGAAAATGTCCATAAAGTAGGAGCAGATTCCGCTGCGGCGGGAAAATTCCCCGCGCCAAACGCAGTAGGTATCCTCTGTTTCATCCAGGAAGACCTGTCCGTCCATAGCCTGGAGCTTCTGAGGGGTGTTTACGTCAAAGAGGAACAGCCCCCCGGGCATGAGGAACAGATGAACCCGTTCAAAGGCCTTTTGCAGCTGCTTGGGACGGGTCACATAGTTGACGCTGTCCAGGCAGCACACGCAGGCGTCAATGGTACCGTACAGGTCCAGCTTATCCATACTTTGACACAGGAAAATGGGCTCGATGGGGCCCACACCCCGGTTTTTTTCTGCCGCCTCAGAGAGCATCTCCGCCGAGAGGTCTACCCCGATCATCTCGTATCCCCGCATGGCCAGCTCCCTGGTGAGGGAGCCGGTACCACAGGCCAGATCCAAAACGGTCTTTCCAGGCAGCCCCCGGCGGGTAAAATGCTTTTCGATGTAGTCAGCCCAGGCCACGTAGTCCACATCGTAGGTCAGCCGGTCATAGCAGCCGGCCAGAAAATCATAGCTGCTCATTCTTCCTCTTGCTGGCGCAGGCGGGGAATCACGGCCCGGTATCCATCCGAGCCATAATGAAGGCAGCGGTTGACCCGGCTGATGGTGGCGCTGGAGGCACCGGTGCGCTCGAGAATATCGCTGTAAATAAGCCCCTCATCCAGCAGCATAGCTACATCCATTCGCTGCTCCATGGCCTTCAGCTCTGAGACGGTGCACAGATCCTGAAGAAAGCGCCGGCATTCCTCTTCTGTCTTCAACGCGGCAAATGCCCGGTACAAGCTATCACTGGCGGGTTTGTCCAGAAATTTTGACATGGGATTGTCCTCCTTTATCTGCGATATGGCAAATCAAAATGTGCCAATCTTCGAGCCGTATACATTTTAGCACTGTGCCATATAAAAGTAAACAACATTCTGTAAATTTTCTTTTACGAATTACAGTAAAAAGGAAGCTCTTTGGGCCGTTGGAGCATAGACTGGAAAAAAGACGGAAGGAGAAGGTCTATGAGACGGGAAGATGGGGTTTGGGTGGACTGGCAGGAGGAGTGCCGTACCCTGACGCTGGAAGGAGAACCGGTACTGGAGTATACCCTGAAATGGCCGGAGGTATCCGGAGCGGGGCTTGGGGGGCGTTGGATCAGCCGCTACTATGCCCGCCTGGCCCGGAGCTGGCGGGAGAGGTGGGAGCGGGAGGTCTACTGGAAGGCCTGTCTGGAGCTGGGAGAGCGTCGGGAACGGGCACGGCCCTTCACGCCCTGGCAAGGAGAACTGAGCGGGGAGGTGGCCCTGCTGGAAGGAGGGCTTCTCAGCCTGCGCTTTACCGGCTGGGAGACCCGGGGAGATGGGCGGCCCAACCGTGTACGGTGGGGGGATGTGTGGAAGGTGTACACAGGGGCCCCGTGTTCCCTGAAAGCCTTTGAGGGAAAGCGGCGGGGATGGAAAAAGTGGGTCTGGGAAGAACTGATCCGCCAAGGCGAGGCCCGGCGGTCCGGGGGTGACCTGTTCCTGGATGGGGACTGGGTGAAAAAGGCCCGGGCATCCCGTCCTCTGGAGGGGTGGTGCCTGACCGGGGAGGGGATCGAGGTGTCCTTGCCCCAGGGAGTGGCTGGGCCGGAGGCGGAGGGCTGTCCGGTGTTTACCCTGAAGCTGGAAGAGGAAGACCAGACATAAAAAAGGCCGCCATTAGGCGGCCTTTTCCTTGCTTCAAAGGGTTAAAGTCGAGTTTCCAGAGGAGTGCCTACTACAAAATGATCCTCAGACAGCTGGCGCAGCAGGGTGGACAGCACCCGGGAACCTTCCGCGTTGCCGGACAGGGTGAGGTAGGTCACCAGATTCCGGCCCTCCAGACGGCTCATAATGCGGGTGCAGTAGGAGGATACATTGGCACCGGCAGTGGGTTCTAACAGCAGGGTTTCATCCCAGCATACCCACCCCTCCTGCTCCAGGGAGTCCCTCTGCTCCTGGGGCACATAGGCCAGGGTGGTGCGGGTGAGAGCCAGCTGTTCCAGGGAAGTTTGCCCCTGCTGGAGAAGCCGGCGCGTTTCCTTTTCGGTTTTTCCCAGGGCCAATATTCCCACACTGTGGCCAGTGCCCAGCATGCGCCGGACCAGATCACCCTGGGATTCCAGAAGCTCCGGCGTCAGGAAGAAGACTGCATAGCGCCCGGCAGTGTCCAGAGTGTTTAGTATGGAAAGGATACTCTCATCGCTTTCACAGCGCACGGCCAGGTAGGTGGGGATATTGGTAGCGGTGACCTCCTCTTCCTTGCCGATCTCCTCTCCGGGAACGGCGCTGGTGCCGGGCGTGGTGGTGGTTTCCCCGGGACTGAGGCTCTGGGTGTAGGCCTGAAGGCGGCGCTCCAGCAGATAACCTGCCGCGCCGATGAAGGACTCGTCATCCAGAACTGCGTCATCGGTCATGATCCGAACCAGATAACTCTGGGGAAAATCGGGCAGCGTATTGTAGGACCAGCGCAGCCCGAAGAAGCTGCATACCATCTCCAGAGGAAGGTAAGGCTTGCCGTTTCGCATGACGGCCCGGTAAGAGAAGACCTGGCCGGTGAGCTCATCCCGGCAGTTGCCGGAGACCAGGTCGAAGGTGAGCATCTGCTGGCGCAGGTTATAGAGGGTGACGGAGGTCTTGGTGCGGCTGTTGTAGCTGACGGAGATGCCCAGATCCGTTTGAGTAGAGTTGAGGGTTTTATCAAACAGGGTGTAGGGCACATAGAGGATTCCGCCCGACCAGAAGGGCATGGTGTCGGAGGTGAGGTATTCAATGCGCTCGTTGATGGCGGTAAAATACAAATCAGCTGCGGAGACGGGCAGGGGCAGGAACAGCCCCAGGCATAAAGCTGCCGTGAGCAAGGTTGCGCCCAGGCGGCGCAGGAATTTCATAGGGCGGTTCCTCCTTTCCAGTGCGGTTGCGCAAACCATTATATCATAGTATAATCGGATGGGCAAGGGCCCGCCCAGGGGGCTAAAACCTGGTTTTAATGGGATTTTAATGTGAGATAAACGGGTATTCAACCCGGTTGTGATAAAGTTGGAACATAACAGCCGGGAAAGGAGGGCGGCAGGTATGGAGATCACGCTGGAACAGGTGGAGAAGCTTCGGGAAAAGACCGGCGTCACCTATGCCCAGGACAAGCAGGCCCTGGAATACAGCGGCGGCAACCTGCTGGACGCCATCATCTATCTGGAGGAGCAGGGGGCCATCCCCCGGGAGGAGGGAGCCTATTTTTCTACCCGGGGCGAAATGCCGCCCCCGCCCCCACCGCCCTCTGGGCCCATCGCTCCTCTGGCGGAGAAAAAGGGCCGGAAAGAGAAACAGGAAGACAAGAGAACCGGAACCCTGCGTGTCAAGACAGTGTGGAACAAGGACAGCGGAAAAGGCGTGTTTACGACCCTGCGCCGCTGGCTTATAGACAATGAACTGGAGATCTGGCGCAAAGACAAGCCCATTACCGCACTGCCGGTGCTGATTTTGGTGCTGCTGTTGATTTTTGCCTATTGGCTGGTGATCCCGGTACTGATTCTGGGACTGTTTGTGGGCTTTCGCTACCGCTTTTCCGGGCCAGACCTGGAGCGGGAGGACATTAACGGCGTGATGGGCAGCGTGGCGGATACCGCCTCGGAGCTGGGCCGCCAGGTGATGGACGAGCTGAAGCTTCAGCATGAAAAGCACGAAACAAACAAGAGTAAAGACGAAGAGGAACGGTAAAACGACGAGGTGAAAACCATGGGAGAGAGAATCCTTCTGGTGGAGGATGAGGAAAAGCTGGCTCGGATGGTGGAGCTGGAGCTGAAATATGAGGGCTATGCCGTGGAAAAGGCCTTTGATGGCCGGAAGGGCCTGGAGCGGGCGCTGAGCGGGGAATTTGACCTGGTACTGCTGGACATTATGCTCCCTCAGCTGTCCGGCATGGAGGTGCTGCGCCGGCTGCGCCGGGAAAGCCAGGTGCCTGTCATTATGCTCACCGCCAGGGACAGCGTCATGGACAAGGTGTCCGGACTGGATTCCGGGGCGGATGACTATGTGACCAAGCCCTTTGCCATTGAGGAGCTGCTGGCCCGCATCCGGGCGGCCCTGCGCAACCAGACCGGCCCGGGGCCGGGAACCTGCCTGTCGGCCGGAGAGGTGTCCATGGATGTGGAGCGCCACCAGGTTACCGTGAAGGGCACGCCCGTGGAGCTTACCAAGAAGGAATTTGACCTGTTGCGCCACCTGTTGGAGAACAAGGGACGGGTGCTGTCCCGGGAGGCCCTGCTGGATGCGGTGTGGGGCTTTGACTTTGTGGGGGAGACCAACTCGGTGGATGTTTATATCCGCTTCCTGCGGGGCAAGCTGGACGACGCATTTGGCATAAAGCTCATCCACACCGTCCGCGGGGTGGGCTATGTGATTAAGGAAGATTAGGGAGGAACCGACGATGGTGATCGTATACCGCTCCAACACCGGCTTTACCAAGGAGTATGCGGAAATGCTGGGCAAGGCGGAGAAGATGAAAGTATATGGCCTCGATGAGGCCGGCGGGCTGGACCAGGGCACAGAGGTCTTTTTTATGGGCCCCCTGATGGCCGGGCACATCGCCGGAGTGGATCAGGCGGTGAAGCGCTTCCAGGTTAAAGGAGTGTGCGGGGTAGGCATGTCTCCCGCCTCGCAGCAGACGCTGGAGACCCTCGCCAAGGCCAACTATGTGCCCAACGCCCCCATGTTCTACCTCCAGGGGGGCTGGGCCCCAAAGAAGGTGGGGTGGATCAAGCGGCGGATGGTGAACATGGTCACCCGGTCTATGCGCCAGTCTCTGCGGGACAAGGGCAGCCGCCGTACCCCGGAGGAGCAGCGGCAGCTGGACTTTTTGGAAAAGGGCGGCAGCTTTGTGGCCTTTGAGAATCTGGAGGCCATCCGGGCCTGGATGAAGAACGGGAAGTAAAGAACGTTTCATGCAAGAGAAAAGGGGGCGTGCGCTATGGGCAGACAACACCATAAATTTCAGTCACCGCCCCCGGCGGACCCCATTTCCGCGGCCCGGGATTCCTCCCTGGCCCTGCGGCTGAACATCGGCTTTTTCCTGCGGCAGCTGGGTGTGTTTCTGGTGATGGATTTGCTGCTGCTGACGATGATCACCCTGGGCATGGTTCTTTATGCGGAAAACCGCTGTGCCAGTGTGGCTGCCCTGGTGGAAGAGCGCGGGGTGCCAACCCAGGAAGCTCTGGCTTGGATGGAGGCCAGCGACTATACCATTACCCCGCTGGATGAGGTGCCGGGGCATTCCGGCGAGGACAGCGAAAACCGAATGGAAGGCCAGACGCTGATGGCGTTCCCTTTTTTGCCCCAGCACACGGAGACGGCCCAGGGGGTGCGCTCCTGGGATCTTGCCTCCTATTACACCATCGCCCTGCCTAACGGGGGGGAGCCCTACGCCATCACCGTGGATCTGTCCGGCATTGCCCGCACGGTCTACTGGGCGGGACTGGTACTGCTGGGCTGCCAGGTGCTGTCCTTGTTCACGGGCCTTCTGAGCAGCAAGCGTTCCATCCGAAAGGTGCTCCGGCCCATTCAGGAGCTGGCGGCTACCGCTGCCCGTTTGAACTCTATGACCCATATGTCCCGGCGGGAACTGGAAAACCTGACCGGGGAGCTGGAAAAAATTGATGCCAGCCATTTGGATAGCCGCATCGACCTGCCCGCCACCCAGAAGGAGCTGCGCTCCCTGGCCCAGGCCATCAATGAGATGATGGACCGGGTGAACCAGGCCTACGGAGCCCAGATGCGCTTTGTCTCCGATGCCAGCCATGAGCTGCGCACCCCCATCGCCGTCATCCAGGGCTATGCCGCCTTGCTGGATCGGTGGGGAAAGGAGGACCCGGAGGCTCTTCAGGAATCCATTGATGCCATCCGGGGGGAGGCGGCCTCCATGGAGCGGCTGGTGGAGCAGCTGCTGTTTTTGGCCCGGGGGGATAACGATTCCCAGCCGGTGAAGCGGGAGCGGGTGGATCTCACCGCCCTGACCGGAGAGGTGCTCCGAGAGGAGGAGATGATCCACCCCCAGCGGGTGTTTCTCCCCCGCTGGGAGGAGAAGCCGGCGGCGGTATACGCCGATCCGGGGCTTATGAAGCAGGTGCTGCGGATTTTGATGGACAACGCCCTGAAGTATAGCCCCCCGGAGGGGAAAATCTATCTCCGTGTCACCCAGAGCCCGGGGTATGCCCGTCTCACCGTCCAGGATGAGGGAATGGGCATTGCGCCAAAGGACATTCCCCATATCTTTGAGCGGTTTTACCGTACCGACCGCTCCCGGGACCGGAAAACAGGAGGGACCGGGCTTGGGCTGTCCATAGCCCGGTGGATCGTTGAGCGCCACGGGGGATGGTTTGAGGTGGTGTCCCGGGTGGATGTGGGTACCCGGTTGACCGTCGTGCTGCCCCTGATGGAAGAAAAGGAGGAATTGTCCCAATGAAGCTGCGTATGGCCTGCCCGGAGGATGCCCGGGCGCTGCTGGAAATTTACCGGCCTTACATTGATACGACCATAACCTTTGAATATACCTGCCCCAGCCTGGAGGAGTTTCGAGGGCGTATTGTCCATACCCTGGAGCGCTACCCCTATCTGGTGCTGGAGGAGGAGGGCCGCCTTCTGGGCTATGCCTATGCCCATCCCCTGGCCCAGTGCGCTGCCTACGGCTGGAGCGCGGAGCTGTCCATCTACCTGGGGGAGAACACCCGGGGACGGGGGCTGGGGGTAAAGCTCTACGGGGCATTGATGGAACTGCTTTCCCGTCAAGGGGTGCGCACCGCCTGCGCCCTGGTGACCAGTCCCAACCCACACAGCGAGGCCTTTCACGAGAAGCTGGGCTTTGTTCGTACCGGACTTCAGGAGCAGGTGGGGTATAAAAACGGCGGCTGGTTGGGAGTGTCCTTTTACCAAAAGCTCATCGGAGCCTATGACCTGGAACCCGAACCCGTCCGGGGACTGGGGGAGCTTTCTCAGGAAGAAATCAACCGTGTGCTGGAGCGGTTTTCCCATTAAACAAACGAACCCCGCAGGGCACAGCCCTGCGGGGTGTTGTTTTACTCAGAAGCTTAAACCTGGACGCGCTCAATGCCCTCCACGGCGGCGGAGACCATGGCCTCAATGTCCAGAACCTGTTCGGCGGCCTCAATCTCTTCCAGAGTGGGGCGCAGCCGGGGGTGCCGGGGAGTGAAGACGGTGCAGCAGTCCTCATAGGGGAGGATGGAGGTGTCAAAGGTGCCGATCTTCCGGGAGATCTGCACGATGTCCTCCTTGTCCATGCCTACTACCGGGCGGAGAATGGGCAGCTTGACCACCGCGCCGGTGACGGTCATAGCCTCCATGGTCTGGCTGGCCACCTGGCCCAGACACTCGCCGGTAACCAGGGCCTTGGCCCCGCAGCGCTGGGCCACCCGCTCAGAAATGCGCATCATGAACCGGCGCATAATGAGGGTAAACAGCTCCGGGGGACAGGAGCGGCGCAGCTCCTCCTGAATGGCGGTGAAGGGCACCACATGGACGGTGA
>CAUFAM010000033.1 GCA_959022875.1 uncultured Oscillospiraceae bacterium
CCTTTCCTCCATTGTGTGGGGAAATGTGGAAAACTTTTTTCCCCAAGGGGCTCCGGCGGGAATATGTCCGGACGTATTTAATCTTTTTGTAACAACTGGGGATGGAATTGTTAATAACTTTCCCGTATCATAACATCTGCAAGAGACAGTTCGTTTCATTTTAATCCTCTTTTTCAACGGGAACCCCGGCGCCCTGGAGCAGGCGCCGGGATTTTCGTTTTTGGAGCAAGGGGATATGTCCCAGAACAGCAAAAAAGCGCCCCGGCCAAAAGCCGGGGCGCTTTTTTATTTACTAGTGAGAAATCAGCACTTCTCGAAGATGGTGGCGACACCCATGCCGCCGCCGATGCACAGGGTGGCAAGACCCTTCTTGGCATCCTCACGCTTCTGCATCTCGTGGAGCAGAGTGACGATGATGCGGGCGCCGGAAGCGCCTACGGGGTGGCCCAGGGCGATGGCGCCGCCGTTGACGTTGACCTTGCTCATGTCAAAGCCCAGCTCACGGGCCACGGCGATGGACTGGGCAGCAAAGGCCTCGTTGGCCTCCACCAGATCCATGTCCTCGATCTTCAGGCCGGCCTTCTCCATGGCCTGGCGGGAAGCGGGCACGGGGCCCACGCCCATGATCTTGGGATCCACGCCGCCCTGGCCCCAGGAAATGAGCTTGGCCATGGGCTTCAGACCGTACTTCTCCACGGCCTCAGCGGAGGCCAGAACGATGGCGGCAGCGCCGTCGTTGATGCCGGAGGCGTTGGCGGCGGTGACGCGCTGCACGTGCTTCTTGGCGTCGGCCTCGTGGATCTGGGTGGGCTCAAAGGTGTGGACAATCTCGTCCTCCACGCCCTCGGGGCCTACGGGGAAGGCGCCGCGCAGCTTGGCAATGCTCTCGGGGGTGACGCCGGCGCGGGGGAACTCATCCACCTTGAACTCCAGGGTTTCCTTCTTCTTCTTGATCATCACGGGGACGATCTCGTCCTCAAACTTGCCGGCCTTGATGGCGGCCTCAGCCTTGTTCTGGGAGGAAGCGGCAAACTCGTCCAGCTCTTCCCGGGTGATGCCCCACACGTCGCAGATGTTCTCGGCGGTGGTGCCCATGTGGTAGTTGTTGTAAGCGTCCCACAGGCCGTCCTTAATCATGGTGTCCATCATCTTGTTGTCGCCCATACGAGCACCCCAGCGGGCGGCAGGCAGGGCGTAGGGGGCGGCGGACATGTTCTCAGTGCCGCCGGCCACAATGATGTCGGCATCGCCGGCAGCGATGGTACGGCCGGCCTCGATAACGCTCTTCATACCGGAGCCGCAGACCATGCCCACGGTGTAGGCGGGGACGGAGGTGGGCACACCGGCCTTCAGAGAGGCCTGGCGGGCGACGTTCTGGCCCAGGCCGGCAGTGAGGATACAGCCGAACATTACTTCATCCACCTGCTCAGGCTTCACATTGGCCCGGCTCAGGGCCTCTTTAATGACAACCGCGCCCAGATCAGCAGCGGGAGTATCCTTCAGGGAACCACCGAAGGAGCCGATGGCGGTGCGGCAGCAGCTAACAACATAAATGTCTTTCATAGTGTTTACCTCCAGTCGTTTGATAACGGCGCCCGGCCTGAGCGCCCTGATTTTAATCCGCTCTTCTCTGTCATCATAGCAGAGCGTGAAATAAAAAGCAATAAGATTTTCTGCATTTGAGTGTAACAGGAGGTTTGTTTGGAGGAAAAGGAGATCAGCCGTTAAACTTCCCCATGGCCCGGTCCAGGCCCTCGCTGAGGATGCATTCCACCGCATCGGCCGCCCGCTTGACGGCCTCGTCAATGGCCTTCTTGTCCTCCCCCTGGAACTTGCCCAGCACCCAGTCGGCCAGGTCGTAATCGGGGTGGGGCTTCTCCCCTACCCCCACCCGCAGGCGGGGGAACTGGTCGGTGCCCAGGTGCTGGATAATGTTTTTCAGGCCGTTGTGGCCCCCGGCGGAGCCTTTCAGGCGGATGCGCAGCCGCCCCACGGCCAGGGCGGTGTCGTCGGAAACCACCAGAATGTGCTCGGGAGGGATTTTATAAAAATCCGCCGCCTGGCGCACCGCCTCTCCGGACAGGTTCATATAGGTCACCGGCTTCATCACCAGCACCTTTTCCCCGGAAATGGTAAAGAGGTTGGTGAGAGCCTTGAATTTCAGCTTCTGAATGGGCTTTTTCTGCCGCTCGGCCAGCTCGTCGGCCACCATGAAACCCACATTGTGCCGGGTATTTTCATACTTGTCCCCGGGGTTGCCCAGGCACACCAGCAGCCAGCTGGCGCCCCCGGAATCTTTTTTGAACAGCATAGCTTTTTCCTCGCTTTACGGCTAAAACACAGGGGCGGGTAAAAGCTACCCGCCCCCGTGCTGGGAGTTTTGGAATGGTCCTTACAGGAACAGAGGAGATACGGAGGTCTCCATATAGATGTGGCTGATGGCCTCAGCAAACATGTGGGCCACGGAGATATACTTAATCTTGTCGCACTGGAGGTTCTCCTTGGGAGGAATGGTGTTCAGGAACATAACCTCCGTGAGGACGCTGTCGGTGATGCGCTGGATGGCGGGGCCGGACAGGACGCCGTGGGAGGCGCAGGCGGTGACGTCCTTGGCGCCGCCGATCTCCACCAGGGCCTTGGCGGCGTGGCACAGGCTTCCGCCGGTGTCCACCATGTCGTCCAGGAGGATGACGTGCTTGTCCTTCACGTCGCCGATGATGTTCATAACCTCGGAGGAGTTGGCCTTCTGGCGGCGCTTATCCACAATGGCCAGAGGCATGCCCAGCTTCTGGGCAAAGGCACGGGCGCGGGCCACGGAGCCCACGTCGGGGGAAACCACCATGGTGTCGTCGCCGTTGTCCTTGAACTTGCGGTTGAAGTAGTCCACAAAGATGGGGGAGCCCAGCAGATTGTCCACAGGGATGTCAAAGAAGCCCTGAATCTGGTTGGCATGCAGATCCATGGTCAGCACCCGGTCGGCGCCGGCCTGGGTAATGAGGTTGGCCACCAGCTTGGCGGAGATGGGATCGCGGGGCTTGGTCTTGCGGTCCTGGCGGGCGTAGCCGAAGTAGGGAATCACGGCGGTGATCCGGCCGGCGGAGGCGCGCTTCAGGGCGTCAATCATAATGAGCAGCTCCATGAGCGAGTCGTTGACGGTGCCGGGCTTGCCGTCCTTCACAAAGGAGCAGGTGGACTGAACCACAAAAACGTCGGAGCCGCGGACGGTCTCGTAGATGGAAGCGAAGTTCTCGCCGTCAGAGAAGCAGCCTACCTCGCAGTTGCCCAGAGGGATGCCCAGCTCCATGCAGATGTCTTTGGCCAGCTTGGGGTTGGAATTGCCGGTGAAAACCTTGATGTCCTTCCCGTGTGCAATCATAGTTGAAATCCTCCAAATCTTTTTTGGGACGGCGCAGCATCTGCCGTCCATTGTAAATGTGCTGATGCGTTTATGTTCGGTGGAATCGGGTCCACAAAGTTACTTTTTGCCTTTCTTCTCCCGGTTGGCGGCAGCCCAGCCTTCCTTCACCTGCTGGCGGCTGCGGCCGATGACCATGGCGTCCACGGGGATGTCCTCGGTCACGGTGGTGGCGGCGGCAATAAAGGCCCCGTCGCCGATCTTCACCGGGGGAACGAAGTTGGTGTTGCAGCCCACAAATACGTTGCTGCCGATGGTGGTGCGGTGCTTGTGGAAGCCGTCATAGTTGCAGGTGACAGTGCCGCAGCCGAAGTTGCAGTTGTCGCCTACATCGCTGTCGCCCACATAGGTGAGATGGGCCATCTTGGTTCCCTTGCCCAGGTTGCAGTTTTTCAGCTGGACAAAGGCGCCGATCTTGGAGCCCTCCCCCACCACGCAGTGGGGCCGGATGTGGGTGTAGGGGCCGATCTGGCAGCCCTTCTCAATCTGGCTCTCCTCACACTGGGAGGCGTTGATGGTGCAGCCGTCTCCCACCTGGCAGTCGGTGAGCATGACGTTGGGGCCAATCTGGCAGTTGGCGCCCACAGTGGTCTTGCCCCGAAGAATGGTGCCGGGCAGCAGCAAAGTTCCCGCCTCGACGGTGACCTCTTCCTCCACATACACGCTGGAAGGGTCCATCATCACTACGCCGGACTGGAGCAGCTGTTCCCGCTTTGCCTGTAAAGCGGACTGGTAGTCTTTCATGGTTCCTCCTGATCAAAACACCCGTGAAAACGGGCCAAAATGAATCGTCTTCATTATAACATATTCTTTTGTCTTTTTCCATGACAATCAAAATTTTTTCAAAATGTCAAGAAACCAAATATTACCGGCAAAAATCTGTGAAAAGTTGCAAAAACCGCCCCTCCCTGTGTGGGAGGGGCGGCCATTTGTTTGTGTTTAGCAAACAGATGTCAGCGGACGCACGCCCAGGCGCTCCCGCAGGCGGGAGGGGCGATAAATCCGGGACAGCTCCAGTCCGGCGCATACCGTGTCCACCAGATCCACCAGCCAGGCCTCCAGAGACCGGGGCAGGGCACCGCCCAGGGGCCACATATGGGAGAGGATAATGTTCTTCTCCTTGGCCGAGAGGGGGGTAAGCTCCTCCGCGTTCCGGGCGGCGAAGCGGGGGTGGTCAAAGCACTGGTTGCCGGGGTGGGCGGATTTGTCCTTGGAGTCGTAGAGGTACAGGTCATGGAGCAATCCTCCCCGGGCAGCAGCGTAGGCGTCCAGACGGAGGAAGCGTGCCACTCGGTAGGAGCTGTACGCCACGAACAGGGAATGGTCCAGGGTGGTGACAGGGCCGTGGTGTTTCCATCGGCCCATCATCCGCACTTGGCGGGAATCCAGCAGTTCGCGGGTCAGGTCCAGGAATTCATGCTCGCGGATATTGAGGCTCATTGGAATCAGTCCTTTCCGGGCGCAAGCCCTTTCTTCCATTCTATTTTACACCCGGCCGGACGGAAAGTCATTTCATAAATTTTGACAAATTCAGCGGGTCTGTCCGGTCCCTTTGACCAGAAACTTGTAGGTGCACAGCTCCTGCAATCCCAGAGGTCCCCGGGCGTGGAGCTTCTGGGTGGAGATGCCCATCTCGCACCCCAGACCAAACTCCCCTCCGTCGGTAAACCGGGTGGAGGCGTTCCAGTAGACGGCGGCGGAGTCCACCTGCCGAAGGAAGTCCTGGGCCCGGGTTTCGTCCCCGGTGAGAATGGACTCGCTGTGGCCGGTGGAGTGCTTGGCAATGTGGGCGATGGCCTCCTCCACCCCGCTTACCACTTTGACGGCCAGGATGTAGTCCAGAAATTCCGTGTCAAAGTCCCGCGCTCCGGCGGGGGTACCGGGGATGATGGAGGCGGCCGTCTCATCCAGCCGAAGCTCCACCGGGGGCAGAGCCTTGGCGGAGCGGTCATCCACCAGGCGCTGCTTGAGCCGGGGCAGGAACTCCGGGGCGATGGAGCGGTCCACCAGGCACACCTCGGCGGCGTTGCAGACGCTGGGCCGGGAGCACTTGGCATTTTCTACGATGTTCAGGGCCATTGTTTGGTCGGCCGCCCCATCCACATAGATGTGGCAGATGCCCGTGCCCGTCTCCAGCACGGGGACGGCGGCGTTGTCCACACAGGCCCGGATGAGGCCCGCGCCCCCCCGGGGAATGAGCAGGTCAATAAGGCCCCGGGCGGCCATCAGCTCGTTGGCGGAGGCCCGGGAGGTGTCCTCCACCAGCTGGAGGGCGTCGGCGGGCAGCCCGGCCTGGGCGAGGCCCTCCTTCAAGGCGGCCACAATGGCAGCGGCGGAGCGGTGGGCCTCCTTGCCGCTGCGCAGCACGCAGGCGCTGCCCGCCTTCAGGGCCAGGGCGGCGGCATCGGAGGTGACGTTGGGCCGGGACTCGTAGATGATGGCGATGACCCCCATGGGGACGGCGGTTTTTTCAATGACCAGGCCGTTGGGCCGCTGCACCCGGTTGCGCACCTCGCCCACCGGGTCGGGCAGGGCGGCTACCTCCCGGATGCCCTGGGCCATACCGGCAATGCGCTGGGGGCTGAGGGCCAGGCGGTCCAGCATGACCTCGGAGGTAGTTCCCCGGGCGGCCTCCAGATCCAGGGCGTTGGCGGAGAGGATGGCATCCTGGTGGGCCATGAGCGCGTCGGCCATGGCCAGCAGGGCCTGGTTTTTCGTCTTGGTGTCTGCCAGGGCCATGGCCCCCTTGGCGCTCTTGGCCAGCAGAAGAAGTTCCTGTGTCGTCATTCAGATTCCCTCCTTGTTCCCGGATATAAACCGGGTGCCCACGGCCTTGCCCTCGGCAATGTCATAGAGGCGGCCGGGATGCTCCCCGTTGGTGATGACCATGTCGCACCCAGCGGCGGTGACCAGTTTGGCGGCCCGGAGTTTTGTCGCCATGCCTCCGGTACCCAGGTCGCTGCCGGTGCCTCCGGCCAGGGCCTCTATGTCGGGGGTGACCTCCTCCACCACAGGGATGAGCCGGGCATCCGGGTCCTTCCGGGGGTCGGCGGTGTAGAGGCCTTCAATGTCGGAGAGGAGCACCAGCAAATCGGCCTTCACCGAGCAGGCCACAATGGCCCCCAGGGTGTCGTTATCCCCCACCTTGATCTCCTCGGTGGCGATGGTGTCGTTCTCGTTGATGACGGGCAGAGCCCCCAGTGCCAGCAGGCGCTCCATGGTGTTTTCAAAATTCTGCCGCCGGTCGGGGTGGTCCACGTCCTCGCTGGTGAGGAGGATCTGGGCCACCGTGTGGTTATACTGGGCGAAGAGCTTATCATAGGTGTACATGAGCTCGCACTGGCCCACCGCGGCGACAGCCTGCTTGGTGGGCATGTCAGCGGGGCGGCCGGGGAGGTTCAGCTTCCCTACCCCCATGCCGATGGCCCCGGAGGAGACCAGAATCAGCTCATGGCCTGCGTTTTTCAAATCGGAGAGCACCTTCACCAGCTCCTCCACATGGCGGATGTTCAGCCGCCCGGTGGCGTGGGCCAGAGTGGAGGTGCCCACCTTCACAACAATTCTCATGATAAAACCCCCTGTATGTTTCAGATAGGAGAGAAAAGATAGGAGATAGGAGTTTTTACTTGGCCAGGGCCAGGGTCTTCTCATAGGCGGCAATGACCGCGTCCATGGCGGCGGCCCGGAAGCCCCGTTCCTCCAGGGTGCGCACCCCCTGGATGGTGGTGCCGCCGGGGGAGCACACTGCGTCCTTCAGCGCGCCGGGGTGTTTGCCGCTCTCCAAAACCATCTGGGCCGCTCCCGCCGCCATCTGGGCGGCGTAGCGCATGGCCTTGTCCCGGGGCAGGCCGCAGGCCACCCCGCCGTCGGCCAGGGCCTCCATAAAGAGGTAGGCATAGGCCGGGCCGCAGCCGGACACGGCGCTGGCGGCGTCAATGAGGGATTCCGCCACCGGGTCCACAAGCCCCGCCGGGGCCATGAGGGCGGCAAAGGCGTCCAGCTCCTCCTGGGTGACGTCCAGGCCGCAGTACTGCACCACTCCCGCCCCCAGGGCGCTGGGGGTGTTGGGCATCATGCGGATGACGGGATAGGTTCCGCCCGCCATGGCCCGGATTTTCTCACAGGTGAGGCTGGCGGCCATGGTCACAAGAATGAAGCGGTCCCGGCGCTGGGCCAGAACGGGGGCGATGTCCTCCAGCATCCCGGCCATCATCTGGGGTTTGACCCCCAGGAAGATGAGCTGGCTTTCCCGGGCCACAGCGGCGTTGTCCGCCACTTCCCCTCCCCCGGGCAGTTCCTGGGCCAGGGCCTGGGCCTTGGCGGGAGTGCGGTTGGAGAGCAGAATGCGTCCGGCCAGGCCGCTTTTGGCGGCGGCGGTGGCAATGGCGCCGCCCATATTTCCCGTCCCGATGAAACCAATGCAGTTGTACATTCCAATTCCTCCTGTGGGCCGCACGGTCTGCCGGGCGGCCAAAGTTTTTGAGATTAGGGCTATTGTATCACAGCATTGCGTAGAAGGGAACGTTAAAGATGCGCCAAGGAAAAGATAAGAAAAGCTTAAGAAAACCTTAATGGCTTTTCCGGCGGGGATGGAATATACTATGTGTACTAATACAGATAGTACAGTGCGTTCCCCGCACAGGGGGGCACACATCCGGGAAGATCCCGGAGAGAGGAGGGAACCATGCTCAGTTTGGACTATCGGGACGCCCGCCCCATCTATGAGCAGGTCAAGGACGGGCTGCGCCGTCTAATGGTCACCGGCGTCATCCGGGAGGGGGAAAAGCTCCCCTCGGTGCGGACCATGGCCGGGACGCTGGCCATCAACCCCAACACCATTCAGCGGGCCTATGAGGCCCTGGAGGCGGAGGGGTATGTCTATTCCGTGCCGGGGAAGGGCTCCTTTGCCGCCCCCAATACCGGGGTGGATGAAGGGCGGCGCACGGAGCTGTACCGGGTCTTTGACCAGGCAGCGGCAGAGCTGCTGTTTTTGGGGGTCAGGGGCCAGGAACTGCAAGACAGGATCGGCCGCTTAGAAGGAGGAGAAAGCTGATGATACAGGTCAACAATGTGGTCAAGACCTTTGATGGGTTCCGGGCCCTGGACGGACTGAGCATGCACGCCGAGCACGGCTCCATCTACGGCCTGGTGGGCCCCAACGGCGCGGGC
>CAUFAM010000034.1 GCA_959022875.1 uncultured Oscillospiraceae bacterium
TGAAAAACCGCTACACCCCCGCCGGGGTAGAGACCGAGCTGCTGCCCCACATCCCCGACCAGCTATTCGGCCACATTCAGGAGGCCGCGGAGCACTTAAAGTCCATTTTGTAAGTTTGTAAGAAGGTGACCTTATGTCCCTTGTCGTCATTCACCCCACCCCCGATGCCGCCTGGGCAGACATGCGCCTGGAGGGAGTCCTTCGGTACGCCCTGGAGGGCCGGGAGGTGCGGGTACTCTGCCGGGCGGAGGAGCTGGAGGGGTTGGAGGGAGAAAAGCTTCTCTTTGCCGTCCCTTTGGGAGAGGCGGGCATTAACCTGGAGTATACCCGAATGCTCCTCCATCTGCGCACCCACCCCAATCTGCTGCAAGGATGTACCGCCGCGCTGCTGGTAGACGGGGCGGGAGAACTTTACACCAAGTCGGTGGGGGCAGAGCTGGCCCTGGCTCTAAGCCGGTCCGGCTGCGCCCTGCTGGGCCGTCCCCTGGTGGAGGGCACCGGCTCCCTGGCTAACTTTGCCGTCCAGGCCAAAAATTTAAATACCGACCTGCCGGGGGCCTACCGGGCCGCCGCAAAGGAGTTGGTGGAGCGGCTGATGTGCGAGGTCTTTCCCAAGCGCACCCGGCCCAAGCTCCTGGCCCTGCACGCCTCCAGCCACCACACCTCCAACACCATGGCCCTGTGGGCCAGGGTAAAAAGCTCCCTGGAGGACTGCTGTGACATCCGGGAGATTGGCCTTCGCAACGGCACCCTGTCCGACTGCTCCGGCTGTCCCTACACCATGTGCCTACACTTCGGGGAGCGGGGCGGCTGCTTCTACGGCGGAGTCATGCAGGAGGAGGTCTACCCCGCTGTGCGGGAGGCGGACGCCCTGGTACTGCTGTGTCCCAACTACAACGACGCCCTCTCCGCCAACCTCACCGCCTTTATTAACCGCCTCACCGCCCTGTTCCGCCAGACCCGCTTTTATGACAAGGCGGTCTTTGCCCTGGTGGTGTCCGGCTACTCCGGCGGGGACATTCTGGCCCGGCAGGTTATCTCTGCCATGAACATGAACAAATCCTTCTACCTCCCCCAGCACTTTGCCCTCGTGGAAACGGCCAACGCCCCCGGTGAGGCTATGGCCCTGCCGGGCATTGAAGCGCGGCTGGAGGCCTTTTCCCAGAATATCCGCGCCACCCTTCTGGCCCAATAACACACAAAAACCCGCCCGGGGAACTCCCCGGGCGGGTTTGCTTTCTGCCATTGGTCAGTCCAGATACTCCTTGGGATCCACCTGTACCCCATTGAGAATGGTCTCCAGGTGTACATGGGGCTCCACCCCTACCTCGGCAATGGCGGTTCCCCCTACGGTACCCAGCACCGAGCCAATCTCCACCGAATCCCCCTCGGCCACAGCCGTCTCAGGAGCGAGGTTGCTGTACCAGGACTGAAGGCCGCCGCCGTGGTCCACTACTACCGTAGTGCCCATCAGATCGTCGTCATAGACCTGGGCCACCGTCCCGGCGCTGAGGGACAGCACCTGCACCCCCTGGGCGGCGGCAATGTCCAGCCCGCCGTGGGTACGCCAGTCCCCCATGGTGGGGTCAAGGGAGAGGGTCTCCACGCTGAAGTCCCGCAGCACCGCCCCCTTTACCGGCCAGGTGAACACCTCCGACAGGGTGCTCTCCGACATCTCCTGGGTTTCCGGCTCCTCCTGGGCCTGCTTTACCGGCTCAGGGTCATCCTCCTGCACCGGCGCGGCCGTCTGCTCCTCCTGGGTAGAGGAGGGCTGCGTCTGAACCGGGGGCACCACCGGGGTCACCGGCCGCTGCACGCTCTGGTCGGGAACAGTCACCGACGCATCTCCCCCCGCCTGGGCGGACAGGCCCGTATCCAGCGCCACCGTCTGGAGCAGGTAATAGCCCGAAATCCCTATGGCGGCCACGCACAGGAACAGGACGATGTAGAAGCCCTTCCCCAGCATGAAGTCGCCCAGCTTTTTCATAAAGTCTTGGTTTTTCACAAAACCACCTCCGAAGGCTATTGTGGACAGGCCCTTTGGCCCTTATACCTTTTTGCCAAAATTTTTCCACAATGGACGCAGGGGGCTTTTTGTGCTATACTGCACCCAAACGTATGCGGTTATCCAGGAGGTTTCTATGTACCAACAGATTACCTTGCCCAACGGGGCCCGGCTCCTCACCCAGCACCTGCCCCAGGCTCAGTCCGCCGCCCTGGGCTTTTTTGTAAGGGTGGGCTCCCGCCACGAAGCCCCTTCGGAAAACGGCGCCGCCCACTTTATTGAGCACATGCTCTTCAAAGGCACCGCCCGGCGCTCAGCCACTCAACTGGCCCGGGACATGGACGCCATCGGCGGGCAGTTCAACGCCTACACTACCAAGGAGCACACCTGCTTTCACGCCCGCACCCTGGGCAGCCATCTGGACCGGGGGCTGGACATCCTCTCCGATATGCTCTTCCACTCCCGCTTTGCCCAGGAGGATGTGGATCTGGAACGGGGGGTGATTCTGGAAGAGATCGACATGTATGAGGATACCCCGGAGGATTTGGTGGCCGAGCGGCTGTCTGCCGCCGTCTACAAGGGCACCGCCCTGGCCCGGCCCATCCTGGGCCGCCAGTCCACCCTGGCCCATATGACCGGGGAGTGGCTGGACAAGTGGCAGAAGGAGCACTACCACGCGGGCAATCTGGTGGCCTCCCTGGCCGGAAACTTTACGGAGGGCCAGGTACAAAAGCTTGCCGATCTGCTGTCCTCCCTGGAGCCGGGGAAGCCATCCTCCATCACCCCCGTCTCCTACCGCCCCGCCGTCACCGTCAAAAAGAAGGCCATTGAGCAAAACCACCTGATTCTGGCCTTTCCCGCCCCCAATTATCTGGATGAGCGCCGCCAGCAGGTGGCCATGCTCAACGCCCTGCTGGGGGGCGGCTGCTCCTCCCGGCTCTTCCAGCAGCTGCGGGAGCAGCGGGGACTGTGCTACACCGTCTACTCCTATGTATCCGACCACCAGGACACCGGCCTTCTGGGGGTCTATGTGGGCCTCAACCTGGAACAGGAGCGTGCCGCCCTGGATCTGGTGCGGGATGTGGTTTCTGACCTGGCCGACCACGGCCCCACCCAGGAGGAGGTGGACCGGGTCCGGGAGCAGGCCAAGGCCAATCTGCTCATGGGCACCGAATCGGTCCAGGCCCGGATGAGCCACCTGGGCGGCTCCGCCCTTTTGTACGGCAAGGTCCGGGAGACAGAGGAGCTGGTGGCGCTCTATGACGCCGTCACCCGGGAGCAGCTCCGGGACTTGGCCGGGGAGATCTTCCGGATGACCGATGCCTCCCTGTCCGCCGTGGGCCGGGTCGCCCCCGCCCAGGACTACGCCGCCTGGCTGGGCCGGGCATAAAAGCAGTATAAAAAGCCGCCCCTTCGGTTACACTGGTACTAAACCAAATTTTACCGAAAGGGCGGTTTTTTATGCAGGTAAAAGATTTGATGAACCCTAGCGTCATCACCATCGAGCCGGGCTCCTCCGCGTCCCTGGCCGCCCGGCTCATCAGCCGGCACAATGTGGGTTCCCTCCCCGTGTGCGGGGACGACCGGCGCCTCCGGGGGGTGGTCACCGACCGGGACATTGTGCTGCGGTGCATCGCCGCCGAGGAGGACCCGGCCCAGACCCCGGTGCGGGACATTATGACCCGCAGCTGCGCCACCGTCTCTCCTCAGGATGACTGCCGGGAGGCCACACGGCTTATGGCCCTGCACCAGGTGCGCCGTCTGCCCGTGGTGGAGGGGGGCAAGCTGGTGGGGGTCATCTCCCTGGGAGATGTGGCCCGCAGCGGCCGCTTTGATATGGAAGCGGCCCAGACCCTGTGCGAGATTTCAGAAAATGTCATTGTGCGCTGAAACGGCCCGCTGTCCCAAACTGGACAGCGGGCCTTAGTTTATTTGTCAATCTGTTTGAGCACGGTCTCAAACCACTCGGGCAGGGGGCACTCCACCTCCACCAGCTCTCCGGTGGACGGGTGGACAAAGCGCAGCTTCCGGGCGTGGAGGCACTGCCCGGCAAGACCGGGCCAGGGCTTTTTGCTCCCGTAGACCACATCTCCCAAAAGAGGATGCCCGATGGAGGCCATGTGGACGCGGATCTGGTGGGTGCGTCCGGTCTCCAGGCGGCACTGCACATGGGTATAGCCGGGGTAGCGGCCCAGCACGGTGTAGTGGGTCACCGCCCGCTTGCCGTTTTTCCGGTCAATGGCCATCTTCTTCCGGTCCACCGGGTGGCGGCCGATGGGGGCGTCCACGGTGCCCTCGTCCTCCTTCAGCCCACCCACGGTCACCGCCTCATAGGTGCGGGCCAGGGAGTGGTCCTGAAGCTGCTGGGCCAGGGCCAGGTGGGCGCGGTCGTTTTTGGCGGCAATGATAAGCCCCGAGGTGTCCCGGTCGATGCGGTGGACGATCCCGGGCCGCAGCACTCCGTTGACCCCGGACAGGGAGTCGCCGCAGTGGTAGAGCAAGGCGTTGACCAGGGTGCCGTCCGGGTGGCCGGGGGCAGGGTGAACCACCAGCCCCACCGGCTTGTTGACCACGATCACGTCCCCATAGACCACGTCCAGGGGAATGTTCTGAGGCACCACGTCCAGGGGCTCGGGGTCGGGCAGGGTAAGCTCCAGCTCCTCTCCGGAGCTGAGGCGGTCGTTTTTCTTCAACGGGACGCCGCTCCGCTTCACCATCCCCTGTTCCAGCAGCTTCTGGGCGGCGGAACGGGTCAGGTCTTGGACGCTCCGGGCCAGGAAGGCGTCGGCGCGCTCCCCGTCCCGGTCAGTGCGCAGGGTGATGTTTGTCATGATCCTTCTCCCGGGGCTCCAGCTTGTCCATCAGGAAGAGATAATAGACCGCTGCCGCGATGCCCCCCACTACCACGCAGATGTCGGCCACATTGAAGACCGCAAAATTCATAAACAGGACGTTGAACATGTCCACCACAAAGCCCCGGAACACCCGGTCAATGAGGTTTCCCACCGCTCCGGCCAACAGCAGCGCCAGGGTCACCTTTCCCACCGGGTGGCGGAAAAAGTTTTTCCACAGGGCCGCGGCCAGCACCAGGGACATGACCAGGGAAATGAGGGCCAGAATCCATGTGTGCTCCGCAAAGAGGGAAAAGGCCGCCCCAGTATTTTCCACATAGGTAAGCTCCACAATGTGGGGAATAAAGGGGATGTGGGCGCCCGGTGCAATGTTTTGCAGCACCAGGTACTTGACCAGCTGGTCCAGGGCCACCAGGGCCGCAGTCAGGATAAAATAGGGCATGGAAAATCCTCCGCAGTTTTGTCTTTCTGTGGGCTGCCGGATCACAGCCATTTCTTTTTCAGCATACGAATGTCGTCCCCAAAGAAGTGGAGCACATGGTACTCCCCCTCGATTCGGGAGGCGATCTGGGGATTGTAGCGCCTGGCAATCTCCTCCAGAGACAGGTTGGTGGAGATCACGGTGTGCCGCTCGGCCACCAAGCGGGTGTTAATGAGCTCATACAGGGCCGACTGGGTAAACTGGGTGGTCAGCTCACTGCCCAGATCGTCCACAATCAGCAAATCGCAGTTGAGATACCGGCGGGTCTCGTCCCGGGCGTCCTGGCCGTCGGCGCTGTCCCGCAGGAACTTTTTGGCCTCGAACTGGGCAAAGATATTGCCCGCCGTGTCGTAGACCACCGAATATCCGTGCTCGGAAACCGCCCGGGCGATGCAGGCCGACAAAAACGTCTTCCCCAGCCCCGGCGCTCCGGACATCAGCAGATTTCGGAACAGGCAGCTTTCAAACTTCCGGGCATAGTTGAGGCACACGTCATAGGTCAGTTCCATGTTTTTCCGGGGAGAGGTGCCCTTTCCCGGGTAGGGCGTTTCACTGTAATAGTCCAGGCGGAAGGTGTCAAAGGACTGCTCTCCCAAGTCCAGCAGCTTGGACAGCTCCTGGATCTGTTCCTGGGCACAGAGCTTTTTCAGGCACTGGCACATCTGTGCCCCGCGCCAGCCGGTATCGCCACACAGGGGACAGGCGGGCTTGTCATCCAGGGCGTCGGGGGGCAGGCCCAGGGAGCCCAGCAGTACGGCCCGCTCCTGCTGCAGGTCCAGATTTTTCTCCCGGACCTCCTGCACCGCCCGGACAGGGTCGCCCCCCTGGCGCAGGGTGGCCGCCACCAGCTGGGCCATGGTGGCCTGGAGCTTTCGGTCCAGCTGCCGGAGCTTGGGCTGGCGCTCATAGGCCTGGCTGCGCAGCCGCTCCGTCTTCTCCCGGCGCTGGCGGCGCTCCTCCTCCAGCCGGTCCGTTGCCCGGCGTAAAATATTGGCGTCATAGGCCATGGCTTCAGCCCTCCTCCCGCTTCATCTGTTCCATCAGGCGGCGCATACGCTCCATATCCTCCCGCACCCGCTGGTCCTCCTGGGGGGAAGACTGTACACTCTGAGAGGCGCCGGCCCGGATGGGCCGGGGGTCCCGGTCGCCAGCCTGTATGGCGGCAGCGGTGTGCAGGCCCTTTTCGTGCCAGCGGCGCAAAATTCCGTTCATATAGCCCCAGTCCATGGACTGCTTTTTCAGCACGGTCTTCTCATAGGCCATGCGGATGGCCTCGTCCTCAAAGCCCATGTCGTCCCAGGCGGCAATGTAGGTCTTCTCCCGCTCCACCAAAGGCCGGGGGCTGATGTCCAGCAGACGGAGCACCTCCGCCTCCCGTCCCCGCAGGCGGGTGAGCTTGGCGATGTACTCCTCCGCCCGCTCCATGGTGTCGATTCCCCGCCGGGCCCAGACAAAGCCCTCCTTGCTGATCTGGGACAGGAAGGGCCGGCGGCCGGGGCCGTATTTGCGCTCCATCTCCTCAATGCACCAGCCCACCAGCATCAAAATCACTTCCGGTGGCAGGGCCAGGTGGTCATAGAGGGTATAGAGCTTCTTCAAGTCGGCGGCGGAGAGTTTCTTCCCCAGCCGCCGCTCCACCTCGTCGGCCAGAGCGGAAAAGAGGGACGCCCGGTCGGCCAGGGCGGCGGCCACCTCTTCGGTGCCATACTCCGGGGGCGGCAGCTCCTGGGCCGGGGGCTCGGGCTGGGAAAACTCCCGGGCGGGGGCCAGCCCCTGGGCACGCAGGCGTTCCAGGGCGGTCTGGGTCCGGTCCTGAGGCCACTTCAGCCCGGATAAATCCCCATGGCGCAGCAGATGGAGGTACAGGAGGGCGGCATCCCCGTCTCCCAGCTTCAGCAGCCGGTCGGCCGCCTGACCGGTCATGGCCACCACTTCTCCGGGCAGCAGCGTATGTGCCATGGGAACCCCCTCCTCTCCTGTGTTTTGCCACAATGGCTGTTGTTCCATTTTACCGCAAATTGTCCCCGGCGTAAACAGCAAAATTCCGTTACGCTTATCCCCGTCGCGTCGTTCAAGCCGCCGGGTGTATTTTTGAAAAGAAAGCACAAAATTCATGAAATATCTATTTTTCAAATGTAGGGGTCTGTGTTATAATGGTTCCAACTATAAAGAAGCTGGGGGCATGGGCCCAGAGAGATAACCAGTTTGGGAGGAATCGTGATGAGGAACAAAGTAGTGGTCACCATCGCCGGACGGGAATATACCATGGTCGCCGTAGAGGACGAGACCTATGTGCGCAAGTGCGCCGACCTTGTAGATCAGCAGCTCAAGCAGATTTCATCGGGCAATCTGTCTCAGGCAGACGCCGCCGTGCTGGCTGCCATGAACATTGCCGACCAGTTTTTGAAGGAACAGCAGGCCAGCGACGACCTGCGCCGCCAGGTGAAGGAAAACCTGGAGGATGCCAACCGCCTGAAGCTGGAGCTGTCGGAGGCCAAGCGGGAAATTTTCAAGCTGAGCACCCGTAAATAATTTCCAACACAGGTCGCCCGTCCGGGCGACCTGTTCACCGTACTTGCCAAAGGAGGCACTCTCATGCTGGAACTGCTTTCCCCCGCCGGCTCCATGGAGGCGGTGACCGCGGCCGTTCAAAACGGAGCGGATGCCGTCTATCTGGGATATGGGGATTTCAACGCCCGCCGCAACGCCAAGAATTTCACCTGGGAAGAGGCTGCGGCGGCCGTTTCTTACTGTCATCTTCGGGGCTGCAAGGTACACCTCACCCTGAACACGCTGCTTACCGACCGGGAGCTGCCCGGCGCGGCGGCGGTGGCCGCCCACGCCAGCGACATCGGGGTGGACGCGGTCATCGTCCAGGACCTGGGCGTGGCCCGGATGCTCCGCCAGTCGGTGCCCGATTTGCCCATCCACGGCTCCACCCAGATGACCATTCACTCTCTGGACGGCGTCAAGGCCTGGGCCGACCTGGGGATGACCCGGGTGGTGCTGGGCCGGGAGCTGAGCCGGGACCAGATCGCCTACATCTGCCAGCACGCTCCCATCGAAATTGAGGTCTTCGGCCACGGCGCCCTGTGCATGTGCTGGTCGGGCCAGTGCTTCTTCTCCTCCGTCATCGGCGGCCGCAGCGGCAAGCGGATACTGTGCGCGCAGCCCGGGCGGGTGAAGTGCGGCTGGGGGTGCCAGGCACATGAATGTCCCCGGTCCCTCAAAGACCT
>CAUFAM010000035.1 GCA_959022875.1 uncultured Oscillospiraceae bacterium
CCCTCGATGTCGTGGCCAGGGTTGACCGTGCGGCCCTCGGTGTAGTAGAGGCGGGGTGTGCCGTCCACATCCACATTCTCCAGCACGCACTTAAGCTCCGGCTTCACGTGGTACTTGAAAATCTCATCCACACACTGCTGGGCGTACTGTTCGTACATCTCCTTGCGCTCCGGATCTACCCGCAGCATGGTGCCTGTCACATTCAAAATGATCATGGGCAGGCCGAAGGCGCGGCCGGAACGGGTCTCCGGGATGGTCTTGGGGCCAAGGCCGGTGGGGTCTTCTCCCCCGTGGCTCAGGCTCCAGTAGATGTCATAGGCCTTCCGGGCCCGCTCCAGGCACTCCCGCTCCCCGGTGACGCCGTAGTACTCGGCGTTGGCCAGGGCGTAGAAGGCCTCAGAATAGAAATACCGGCGCTGGCGCAGGGGCTTTCCGTCCTCGGTAACGGTAAAGTACATCCGGTCACCCGCCTGGCGGTTGATGCAGTACTTCTCCATAAAGTCAAGGCAGCTCTTGCTGGCGGCCAGCCATTCATCCTTCACGCCGTATACATGGCACAGATGCGCAAACATCCATCCGCAGCGTCCCTGCATCCACACGCTCTTGTCGGTGGAGTAGATCTCGCCCTTCCGGTCCTGACAGGTATATACGCCGCCGTACTTGGGGTCCATGCCGTGTTTCAGCCAGAACTCCACGCTGATCTTCAGCTGCTCCTGCACCCAGGCGCGGCTGTCTTGTAGCGTTTTCCTCACATCCATGTCAGACACCTCATTTCATTATAATCGGTCGTTCCTCCAAGATTTCACTTTTTATAGTTTACCATTTTTCCCCGTTCTTTTCAAGGCACGCCCCCCATTTCCGCCGTCAAAAAAGAATTGCCGCCGGGGGTGACAAAGCCCAGGCCCGCGTGGTATGATGAAGGGTAAGCTGGACAAGCGTTCCCAAATCTGCCAAGGCTGGTGTTAACTATGTTCTCCTCCCTCTTTAACCCGGAAGCTCCCTTCTGGCGTCTGATGAGCTCCCTGGTGGACATTCTGGCCCTGAGCCTTCTGTGGGTCTTCACCTCCCTGCCCCTGGTCACCCTGGGGCCGGCCACCGCTGCGCTGTACGATGCTGCCGCCCGGTGTGTCCGGCAGGGAAAATCCGGCGCCCTGGCCCGCTATTTCTCCACCTTTCGCCGGGAGCTGAAGCAAGGTGCCCTTCTCAGCCTGATTTTTTTGATCGCCACGGCCCTTCTGCTGGTTCCCCTGCGTTTTTTCTGGCTTGCGGTGCTGGCCGATCTGGTGGGCGCAAAGCTTGTTCTGGCCGCCTATGCCATGTTTCTGGTCATTCCTCTGGGGGCCTTCTGCTGGGTGTTTCCCATTTTATCCCGGTTTACCCTCTCCCTATTTGAGACGGTGAAGGCCAGCGTGCAGTTTTCCATCGCCTACCTGCCCGTAACCTTCCTTCTGGTTGTATCCGCGGTGGCCGCCGGACTATTCAGCGCCCTCTACTGGGCTCCGATGCTGATCCTGCCCTGTCTGGCCGTACTCTTCTGGACCTTGTTTATCGAGCGGATTTTTGCCAAATACGATACCCCCGGTTCCTCCCCGGAGCAAGGGGAATAACCGCTCCCCTTTGCTGGGGATGTTTACAGAAAGGATGCTGCCCTATGAAAACCATTTCCGCCGCCGTCCTCACTGACACGGTGGCCCAGCTGTGCATCAAAGCCAACACCAGCCTTCCCGAGGATGTAGCCGCCGCCCTGGCCTCCTTCCGTCAGGCCGAGCCCTGGCCCCTGGCCAAGGAGACTCTGGGCCTGCTGGAAGACAATCTGACTCTGGCCAAGGAGAAAAACCTGCCCATCTGCCAGGACACGGGCATGGCCTGCGTCTTTGTGGAACTGGGCCAGGATGTGCACATTGAAGGCGACTTTGAGCAGGCCATCCACGAGGGCGTGCGCCAGGGCTATGGAGAGGGCTATCTGCGCAAATCCATTGTGGCCGACCCCCTTCGCCGGGTGAACACCGGGGACAACACCCCCGCCGCCATTACCCTGCGGCTGGTCCCCGGAGCGCAGTGCAAGATCACCGTGGCCCCCAAGGGCTTCGGCAGCGAGAACATGAGCCGCCTGGGGATGCTCAAGCCTGCCGACGGCGTGGAGGGTGTAAAAAAGTTCGTGGTGGAGACGGTCAAGCTGGCCGGCCCCAACCCCTGTCCCCCCACGGTGCTGGGCATCGGCATTGGCGGCAGCTTTGACAAGGTGGCCGCTCTGGCCAAGCACGCCCTGCTGCGCCCCCTGGATGAATGTAATCCCGATCCCTTCTACGCCGCCCTGGAGCAGGAGCTGCTGGAGCAGATCAATGCCCTGGGCATCGGTCCCCAGGGCTTTGGCGGAAAGACCACCTGCCTGGGACTTGCCATCGAGGCCGCCCCCACCCATGTGGCAGGCCTCCCTGTCGCCGTAAACGTCAGCTGCCATGTGACCCGCCGGGCTTCGGCGGTACTGTAAGGAGGGTTTTCCATGCAATATAAACTCACCACCCCGGTCACCCGGGACGATCTGGCCCCCCTGCGGGCCGGGGACACTGTGCTTCTCTCCGGTACCGTCTACACCGCCCGGGACGCCGCCCACCAGCGGATGATGGAGCTTCTGGACAGGGGCGAAAGCCTGCCCTTCCCCGTGGAGGGCTCTGCCCTCTACTATGTGGGCCCCACCCCTGAGCGCCCCGGGGAGGTCATCGGCTCCGCAGGCCCCACCACCAGCGGGCGCATGGACGCCTACTCACCCCGGCTTCTGGACCTGGGCCAGGCCATCATGATCGGCAAGGGCGCCCGGAACCAGGCCGTCAAGGACGCTGTCCAGCGAAACGGCGCGGTCTATCTGGCCGCCCTGGGCGGGGCAGGAGCCCTGATGGCCGCCAGCGTCAAGGAGCTGGAGATCATCTGTTGGGAAGATCTGGGCTGCGAGGCGGTACGCAAGCTGGAGGTGGAAAACTTCCCCCTTACCGTCATCCTGGACTCCCAGGGGGGCGACCTCTACCAGAGCGGCCCCGCGGCCTATCTGGACAGCCTTTAATTTTGCCTGTTCGCCCGGTTTCTCATTGACATTACGGAAAAAAGGCGCTATCTTATCTCCGGCAACTTCATATTTTATCCACAGGCGGAACCGTTCCGCCGGAAAGGACTTTTATCACCATGAAACGAAGCTTATCCCTTCTGCTGTGCGCCGCTCTGGCCGTGACCATGCTGGCCGGCTGCGGCCCCAAGAATACCACTTCCTCCAGTTCTTCTGCCTCCGGCTCGGAGAGCTCCTCCAGCTCCGCCTCCGCCTCCACCGGCGACTCCTCCAGCTCCGTGGCCTTCACCCTGCCCAAGCTGATGGTGCTCTCCGGCCCCACCGGCGTGGGTGCGGCCAAGCTGATGGCCGACCAGGAATATGCCCGTGAAAACGGCTCCACCCCCGACGGCGGCCCCTGCATTCTGGAATCTGCCGACGTGGTGACCGACAACACTGAGGTGGCTGCCGCCCTCACCAATGGCGATGCGGACATCGCCGCCATCGCCACCAACGCCGCCGCCAACCTGGCCGCCAAGACGGACGGCGGCATCCAGGTGCTGGCAGTGAACACCCTGGGTGTCCTTTATATTCTGGAGAAAGGCAACACCGTCCAGACCATGGCTGACCTGGCGGGCAAGACCCTCTACTGCCCCTCCAACACCAAGGGCGGCAACCCCGAGCACATTCTCAACCACCTGCTGGAGAAAAACGGCGTGTCCCCCAGCGATGTGGACATCCAGTGGCTTACCCCCCAGGAGATCACCGCCAAGCTCACCTCCTCCGACGCGGGGATCTGCATGCTTCCCGTCCCCGCTGCCACCGCCCTGATGATCCAGGACAGCGGTGTGCGTCAGGCTCTGTCTCTGTCTGAGGAGTGGGAGAACCTGGGCGAGGGTGCCCTGCCCATGGGGTGCATCGTGGCCCGCACCCAGTATATCGAGGAGAACCCCGAGGGTGTGGAGGCGTTCCTGAAGGCCTATGAGGAGTCCATCACCTATATGTCCAACCCGGACAACATCGCCGACGCCGCGGAGCTGGTAGCCCAGTATGGCATCACCCCCAACGCCAAGGTGGCTGAGATGGCTATTCCCCAGTGCAACCTCACCTACGTCACCGGCAAGGAGATGCACACCATGCTGGAGGACTACTACTCCATCCTCTTCCAGACCGCTCCCGACTCCATCGGCGGCGGACTCCCCTACGACTCCTTCTACTATGGGGTGGGCTAATCCCCTGAAAAATTTTTTACAAAAGCTGCTGGCCCCCGCCTTTTGGCTGGGGGTCTGGCAGTTTTTTGCCTTTTTGGTGGATCAAGGCGTCCAGGGCAAAGGAAATGAGCTGCTCCTGCCCTACCCCGCCACCGTTTGGTTTGTCCTGGTGGAGCAGGCGGGGCAGGCGCTCTTTTGGCAGAGCATCCTGGCCACCCTTCTGCGGGTGGTGCTGGGCCTTGTGCTGGGGGCAGCGCTGGGCGCCCTTCTGGCGGCGCTCACCTGTCTGAGCACCTGGTGCGACCGGCTCTTTTCCCCCGCCATCCGGGTCATCCGGGCGGCCCCGGTGGCCTCGTTTATCCTGCTGGTGATTTTGTGGACGGGACGCAGCAACGTCCCCACAGTCATTGCCGCCATGATGGTGCTGCCCGTGGTGTGGGACAACCTCTCCCAGGGCATCCGGGCCACCGACCCCAAGCTTTTGGAGCTGGGCCGGGCCTACCGCTTTTCCCGGAAGAAAATCCTGACTCTTATTTACCTGCCCTCCCTGCGGCCCTATATTCTCTCCGCCCTCACCACTGGGGCGGGACTGGCCTGGAAATCCGGCGTGGCCGCGGAGGTGCTGTGTCTCCCCCGCCCCGCCCTGGGCACCCAGATCTATAACACCAAATATATGTTGGAGATCCCGGAGCTTTTTGCCTGGACGGCGGTGACGGTGGCCCTCAGCCTGGTGCTGGAATATCTGCTGCGCCGGACCATGGCCCGGTGGGGAAAGAGGTGGCCCTCATGATTCTGTGTGAACATCTCTCCCTCTCCTTTGGGGAAAAGAAGGTGCTGGAGGACTTCTCCCTCAACATCCCGGACCGGGGGATCATCGCCCTTCAGGGCCCCTCGGGCTGCGGCAAAACCACGCTGCTGCGGATTTTGGCGGGGCTGGAACGGCCCCAGGCGGGCACCTTAAAAGACCTTTCCCCCCAGCAAACCGCCCTGCTCTTCCAGGATGACCGGCTGCTCCCCTGGCGCACCGCCCGGCAGCAGCTCACCGACGTGCTTCCCCGCTCCCGCTGGGACGAGGTTTCAACGCTTCTGGAGCTGGTGGAGCTCTCCGGCGAAGAACGTACTTACCCGGCCCAGCTGTCCGGGGGCATGGGCAGAAGGCTGGCCCTTGGGCGCTGTCTGGCCCTGGAGGCAAAGCTTTACCTCTTGGATGAGCCCTTTGCCGGGGTGGACCTCCCCCGGGCTCTGCGGATTCTGGAGCGGCTGCGGACTTGGGAGACTCCTATCCTCCTGGTCAGCCACGAGCCGGAAATCCTAGCAAAAGCAGATGTGGTGCTCTCCCTGGATGGGCCGCCGCTTCGTGTCATATCGTAATCTCTCTCGGGGCCGCCATGCGGCCCCGTTTTTTCTTGCTCTTGCCGGGGAAAACTGATATACTAATACGAAATGCCAATTCTTTTGTCCACTTTGGAGGTCCCACCATGAAAAAACTGATGGTCATCGACGGCAATTCCATCGTCAACCGTGCCTTTTACGGAGTCAGCCAGAATCTGACCACCCGGGAGGGCCAGCCCACCAACGCCATCTTCGGATTTTTGAACATTCTGGGCAAGCTGCTGGACGATGCCGCGCCGGACGCCCTGTGCGTCACCTTCGACCGGAAGGCTCCCACCTTCCGCCATCTCCAGTATGAGGGATACAAGGCCCAGCGCAAGGGCATGCCCGAGGAGCTGGCCAGCCAGATGCCCATCTTGAAGGACGTCCTGGGGGCCATGAACATCCCCATGTATGAGATGGACGGCTGGGAGGCGGATGACCTCATCGGCACCATTTCCGTAAAAGACACCGCCGCCGGGTGGGAGACGGTCATCGTCACCGGAGACAAGGACTCCCTCCAGCTGGTCACCGACACCACCACCGTGAAGCTGGTGTCCACCCGCATGGGCCGCACCACCACCCGGGACATGACCCCGGAGGCCTTCCGGGAGGAATATGGCTTTGACCCCATCCACATCATCGACCTAAAGGCCCTCATGGGGGACGCCAGCGACAACATTCCCGGGGTCAAGGGGGTGGGTGAAAAGACCGCTATGGCCCTGGTGGGGCGCTATGGCTCCATTGACGCGCTCTACGCCGCCATGCCTACCCCGGAGATGGCTCCCGGCACCCCCGCCAAGCCCGGCGTCATCAAGAAGCTCCAGGAGGGGGAGGAGATGGCCCGGATGTCCTACGACCTGGCCACCATCCGCTGCGACGCCCCCCTGGACTTCACCCCCGAGGAGAACCTGCGCCGGGAGGTGGACAACGGCAAGCTCTATCAGCTCTTTTTGAACCTGGAATTTGCCAAGCTCATTGACAAATATCACCTCACCGCCCCCCAGGGGGAGGGCGCTCCCCAGACGGAACAAGCCGTAGAGTGCGTCTGCACCAGCGAGGTGGTGGAGACCCGGAAGCGCCTGGACGAGCTTATGAAGCTGTGGCAGGCGGCGGACTTTGTCAACGTGCTGGCCCTGCCCAATCTGGACGTGGTCTGTGTGGAGTACCGCCCCTCCCCGAATGAGGGCCACGCCGCCCTCCTCTTTGCCGACCGTCTGGAGGGCTACAATGACTTTTTGAAGGCCTTTTTTACGTCCGGCGACATCAAAAAGGTCACCCACAGCCTGAAAGGCCTGTGGCGTGCCCTGCTGGCGGAGGGCATTGCCCCCGCAGGTTTCGTCTTTGACACGGAGGTGGCCGCCTATCTGCTGGCTCCCTCCGACGGAAGCTACGAGCTGGAAAAGCTGGGCATGACCTACTACAATCAGGAGTTCCCCAAGGCAAAGGACTACCTGGCCGAGGGCGCCTTCGGCCCGCTGGCCGACCCGGCGGTCCCTACAGGGGCCCTGATGTCCCACGCCTCCCTCATCGGTTCCCTCCGGGAGACCCTCACCGGCCGTCTCCGGGAGCTGGGCATGTGGGATCTCTATGAAACCATCGACCTGCCCCTGTGCGCCGTGCTGGCCGAGATGGAGCAGGAGGGATTCCTCATTGACCGGGGTGCCCTGGCCGAGTTTGGCCAAATGCTCTCCGGGCGTATTGGCGAGGTCCAGGCGGAAATCTACACCCTGGCCGGAGAGGACACCTTTAACATTAACTCCACCCAGCAGCTGGGCAAGATCCTCTTTGACAAGCTGGGCCTGCCCCCAGTGAAGAAGACCAAGACAGGCTACTCCACCAACGCCGAGGTGCTGGAAAAGCTTCGGGGCCAGCACCCCATCATCGAGGCCATTTTGGAGTACCGCCAGCTCACTAAGCTGAACTCCACCTATGTGGAGGGGCTGGGCAAGGTCATTGGCCCGGACGGGCGCATCCACACCTCCTTCCAGAATACCGTCACCGCCACCGGCCGCCTCTCCTCTACTGAACCGAACCTTCAGAACATCCCGGTGCGCACGGAGCTTGGCGCTCAGCTGCGTAAAATGTTCGTGGCTCCGGCAGGCAAGGTGCTGGTGGATGCGGACTACTCCCAGATCGAGCTGCGCCTGCTGGCCCACATGGCCGGGGACCAGGCCATGATCGACGGCTTCAATTCGGGCGAGGACATCCACACCATTACCGCCTCCCAGGTCTTTGGGGTGTCTCCGGAGGAAGTCACTCCCCTCATGCGCCGCAGCGCCAAGGCGGTAAACTTCGGCATTGTCTACGGCATCTCCCCCTTCTCCCTCTCCCAGGACATCGGGGTAAGCGTACCGCAGGCCAAGGAATATATGGAAAAGTACTTTGAGCACTACTCCGGCGTCCGGGCCTATATGGACGGCGTGGTGGCCCAGGCCAAGGAAGACGGCTATGTGACTACCCTCTTTGCCCGCCGCCGGTGGATTCCGGAATTGAAGTCTTCCAACTTCAACACCCGCTCCTTTGGCGAGCGTGTAGCCCTCAACGCCCCTATCCAGGGCACCGCCGCCGACATCATCAAGTTGGCCATGATCCGGGTTCGTAACCGGCTGAACGCCGAGGGACTGGAGGGCAAGCTGGTCCTCCAGGTCCACGACGAGCTTATTGTGGAGTGCCCCGAAGGAGAGGCGGAGCAGGTCTGCAAGCTGGTGGAGGAGGAAATGGAGGGCGTCGCTGCCCTATCCGTCCCCCTGCTGGCTGAGACACACGCTGGGACGAGCTGGGCCGAGGCACATTGATCCATCCGAAAACCAGCAGTTCATTTCACCATTTATCCCGCAAAAGTAACCGTCTGTCTCAACGCTGTTGCACACCAGATCTGCCTCTGTTACACTGAAGATGACCCAACCCACCCTTGTTAAGAGGAGGTCATCTTATGAAAAACCGTTCG